>JAZRAG010000119.1:0-30219 GCA_045634445.1 Candidatus Spyradenecus sp.
CCCTCTTTACATCACCTACTGTAGAAAAGGTCGTACATGGCGCACGTGCATTAAAGACTTTCTTGCACACCATTGGTGTCAAGCCGCTCGCTTTACACGACACGCTATTGGAGCATTACCTCTACGCAGCGATAGAGCGCCACGAATTAGAGCATGTCAGCCATGCACTCTTAAAGACGGCCCTACAGTTTACCTTGCCCTCGGAAAAGGAAATGCTTGAGAACACGCTTCTCTCCCCACTTGCACAAGCCTTGACCGAACGCGCTTTAATCACCCTACAGATACACCAACAGCTCTTGCCAAAGTTGAAGGAGATGAATCTTATCTCCTTGCTTGAAACATGTGAAATTCCACTCGCAGACATCCTCTTGCAGATGGAACGCACGGGTGTACGTATTGATTTGCCCGCTTTGCGCCAATTCCGCACGGAATTGGAGGGTGAGATCCTTAATCTTGAACTCAAAATTCGCGAATACACAGGCGCCGGCATCAACTTAGCCTCACCCAAACAAGTGGGCGAATTCCTCTTTGGCGAATTGCAACTTGACCCCGAGGTAAAACGTACCGCTCGCGGTCAATTCCCGACCAATGAAGAACTCTTATTGAAGCAACGCGATAAGCATCCTATTATTGATTTGTTGTTGGACTGGCGTGCTTGCGTAAAGTTAAAAAATACCTATGTTGATAAGTTGCCTGAGCATATTTCGCCACTTGATGGTCGCATTCACACGACCTTCCATCAGACGCTTACCGATACAGGCCGCCTCTCCTCTTCGGATCCCAACTTGCAGAATATTCCCGTTCGTACAGAACGTGGCCAACGCATTCGCGCGGCATTCGTAGCACGCGATGAAGAATGGACGCTCCTCTCTGCCGACTATTCTCAGGTAGAACTACGCCTAATGGCCGCAATGAGTGGTGATGCTGAAATGGTGGCCGCCTTTAATCGTGGCGAAGACATCCACGCACAAACCGCCGCGGCCGTCTATGGCGTCCCACTCACAGAGGTCACTCCACAACAGCGCGCTCACTGTAAGATGGTGAACTTCGGTATCCTTTACGGTATCTCAGCCTTTGGATTAGCCGAACGCTTACGCATTCCTCGCAAGGAAGCCCAACAACTCATTGAAGCAGTACTCGGCCACTTCCCTTCGGTTAAGTCTTACATGAAGCAACTCATTGAGACGGCCCGTGAAAAAGGCTATGCAGAAACCCTCTTTGGACGTCGCAGAGCCCTTCCAGACCTCACCTCTCGCAATGGTGCTGTACGTGCTGCAGCGGAGCGTATCGCCTTAAATATGCCTATTCAAGGCACTGCAGCCGACATTGTCAAGTTCGCAATGGTACGTATTCAACAAGAACTCTCCGCGCGCAATCTCAAGACGCAGATGATTCTACAAATTCATGACGAATTACTCTTCGATGTGCCCAAGTCCGAGGTTGAAATTGTGACACCGCTCATTAAGGAGGTTATGGAATCTGTTATTCCACTCGCGGTACCCTTACCCGTTGCGATCTCTTCGGCAAGGGATTGGCTCTCTGCGCACTAAATCACCCTTCTTTTGAGTAGCTTCCAAATCCTAAAGTGATTCTATGAAGCATTTGGTTGACATTCTCCCGAAGTTTAGAAAGCTCTTTATGGGAATCTTGCCCCGTAAGGAAAATGCTTTCGCTACGGGTGACTTGCCCATCCCAGTCGCTGTATTAACCGCTATTGCATTAAGTGAGAAACGTCGACTTCTCGTTCTCCCATCTCCCGAATGTGCAGATCAGGCCTACGCCGATGCGACCGTTCTAGCCCCTAATCTCAAAGTACTCATGTTAGCGCCTGCCGACGATGAGCAGGCACTCCTTACGGGCGAACGTATGGCCCAAGTTCGCACCATACTGGAAACCACCGAACCATGCCTCATCGTCTCCTCGATTCACGCACTCTTACAACCCATTCCAGACCCAGGCCGTCTTTCTGCAGCCACCCTCACCCTAAAAACCGATGCAACCATCGCCTTTGACACATTACCACAACGCCTCACTGAGATTGGGTATCACCGTGAGGAACTTGTCGTTGAACCGCTCACTTTCGCTGTTCATGGTGGCATATTAGATGTTTGGGCGGCAGGTGAAACGCTACCTGTACGTGTTGAATTCTTTGGCGATGATATCGAAAGTATCCGAGTATTTGACCCCGCCACGCAGTGTTCCATCAACCGCGAAAATCAAGCCATTCTCCCCCCTGCACCAACGACAGCATTGGCCTCAACACAACTCTTACCCTTACTAAAAGACTGTGCCGTTTGTTTACAAGATTTCCCTGCCATTGAAGCCATTTTAGAACAACTCCGCCCCGTCTTACCCAAAAAGTCAAATCGCGACTATTTAAATCAGACGCTTGAGAACTTTGACACGCGCATTTGTCGATGCGGCGAACCCGTTTACCCCGGCATCCCTACCATTCCCCTTGCCGCAAATGCTGTTAATGGCGTTCGCGATATCGCAGGTAAAGGTGGTACACATAATCCCGACTTCTACGCGCGCATTCGCAAGGAAATGCTCCTGGATCTCGATCATCGCGCACGCAAACGTGAAAAAGTGCTCATCGGTGTAGATACCGCAGCTGCACACGAGCTACTTACCCATGAGTTACCGCCTGATTCGCCAATCGCCATCTTCAATGCAGCACTCTCTGAGGGCTTTACCCTCCAGAACCTAAAGTTGACCGTTGTTTCCCAACGTGACCTCTATCCTACCCAACGAACTTGGCGCCAAATTCGTAAAACCCGTCAGTCAACGACAGGACAACGCCTTGAATATTCCTTTGATGTTGAGCCCAGCGAATTGGTGGTCCACCTCTCCCATGGTATTGGACGCTTTACTGGCCTCACGGAAATCGACCTCAATGGCCGTCGCACAGAGGTCTTCTCCATTGAATATGCCGATGGCGCACGCCTACACGTCCCTACTACTCACGCCCATCTTCTCTCGCGTTACATTGGCCCAGATGCGCGTAAGATTCGTTTACATTCGCTTGATGGCAAACGTTGGTCTCGCGAAAAAGAAGCCGCTCAAAAAGGCATTGAAGACCTCGCCGTTGGTCTCTTAGAGACCCAAGCACGGCGGCGTATTATCCCAGGCTTTACCTTTGACCTCTCAGATCCATGGATTGCGGAATTTGAAGCGATGTTTCCTTGGCAGGAAACGCCTGACCAAACCCGCGTAATTGCTGAAATCAAACAAGATATGGCGGCCCCCGTAGCGATGGATCGCCTCCTCTGCGGTGATGCTGGTTATGGTAAAACAGAGGTTGCAATGCGTGCAGCCTTTATCGCAGTCACCAACCACAAACAGGTTGCCCTCCTCGCGCCCACGACCGTCTTAGCTGAGCAACACTATGCCACCTTCTGCGACCGCATGGCGCACTTCCCTATTCGTATTGAAGCGCTCTCTCGATTCCGCTCTCCCGCAGAACGTCGACGCGTCCGTGAAGCGGCAGAACGAGGCGAGGTGGACATCCTCATCGGCACCCATGCGCTCCTTTCTGAGAATGTCAATTTCAAGGATCTCGGTTTACTCATTATTGACGAAGAGCAACGTTTCGGTGTGGCCCATAAAGAACGTCTCAAACGGATTCGTGCCCTTGTGGATGTCCTAACCATGAGCGCCACGCCCATTCCGCGAACGCTCTATCTCTCCTTAACGGGCGCACGTGACCTCTCCCTGATTCAAACGCCACCCCTCAACCGTGTTGCCGTAGAGACGATTATCCAGCGTGACACCGATGCTCTTCTCATTGCTGCGATTCGTAAAGAACTCGCACGTGGCGGTCAAGTATTCTATCTGTACAACCGCGTTCATACTATCGGCCACATTTATACGCGATTGCAAACGCTTCTTCCTGAAGCCCGCATTCTCGTCGGCCATGGCCAGATGCCCGCACACGAACTCGCAGAAACGATGCGTAGTTTTGAACGTGGTGATGCCGATATCCTACTCTGCACCACCATTATTGAAAGCGGCATTGACATCCCACGCGCCAACACCATCCTCATTGACCGAGCCGACCGCTTTGGTCTGGCAGATCTCTACCAATTGCGAGGCCGCGTTGGACGCTCCTCTGTCAAAGGCTTCGCCTATCTTCTCCTCCCGCCAGAGGGTTATCTTGATAGCGATAGTCGCAAACGCTTGCAAGCACTTCGCCGCCACAGTGGGCTCGGCTCTGGATATGCTATTGCCATGCGCGACCTTGAAATTCGCGGCTCTGGAAACCTCTTAGGAGCGGCACAAAGTGGCCATATTGCAGCCATTGGTTTTGGCCTCTATTGCCAACTCCTTCGTCGTACTGTAGCACGCTTAAAAGGCGAAAAGATTCCCAATCTTGTTGAGGTTGAGCTCACCTTTGACTTCCTAGATGCCTCACCTGGTTCAGAAGGCGAAAATGCAGCCGCTATCCCCTACGACTACGTTGAAGACGATGCACAGCGCATGAATGTCTACCGCCGCCTCGCAGAAGCCATCAACGAAAAAGAGCTCAAAACCCTTCAACGCGAAGTCACAGACCGCTATGGCCCACTTCCCACTGCCGCTAAACGCACTTTCAAGCTCGCAGCACTCCGTATGCTTGCCGCAGAAAAGCGCCTGGCCAAAGTTGAAGTCCTTAACGACCACCTCTACTGCTACGCCAAACTCAACCACGCACCCGTGCGTAATTACACCAATCTTCTCCTTCCCTCCGAAAGTGCAGACCGCCGCCTCAAGCGCCTCTCTACCCTCCTAGAAACGCTTTAGCGGATCTACTGCCCCAACGCCTCTTTGCATGTGCTCTACAGTGTTCGTCATGTATTTAATACATGACCTCTGTTTCTACATTGATTATTATGGTAAAATGTGGGGTGTTTTTGATTGTTTCTAGCCCTTGTGGAGTTGAACCATGAAGTATGCATTTTTTGCCTTAATGCCCCTTTTCCTTTTGTCGGTGGGTTGTATGCCTGATTCGCCTGAAGCGCTTTCCTTGCGTGCTGAACAAGCTTATGCAGCGGGGAATTATTCTAAAGCGATTGCCACGTATGAAATATTGTTGGCAAAGGGTGGTAGCGCCCCGATTACCTACTACAATTTAGCTTTGGCAGCGTTTCAAACTGAGGATTACACTTATTCCATCAAGATGTTGGATAAGGCTCTCGCTGAAGGCGCATCGACTGAGGTCGCCGACATGTGCTACGAATTAAAGGGTTTGGTGGCAGAGAGCGAAAAGGATTTTACCCGTGCTGCAGCAAGCTATCGTAAGGCTTTAAATTCGCCGAACGTGGAAATTAAGGTGCGTGTGTATTCGCGTTTAGCCAATGTCTACATGGCACAAAAACACTATGATGCAGCGTTGGCACTCTTACTCAATGCATTAGAAATCAGCCCAATGGATGCAACAACGCTTTATAACTTTGGCATACTTTGTCGCCATGAAGCAGTTAATCTCCGTCAGGCTGCACTGGATAGCTTTAGGCAGGCTGAGCGTCTCTTGCCTGAGGGTTCTGCAAAGATGAAGGATACAAAGAACCAAGTTAAGCGTTTGGAAGGCTATCTCACCTCATTAAAGCAAGTACCTGCAATTTCTGGTGACAAGACGGCTTGCGAAAAACAGTTGAAGTTGATGCGCGATGCGCAGAAGCGTAAGAATTACAAGACGGCAGAAAGTCATGCCCGTAAAGCCACTGAGGCCGACCCCTCCAATTACGAAGCTGCCCTTGAATTGGGCCGCCTTTGCAAACAAAACAATAATAAGGCCGGCGCTTTAAAGGCTTATGATGCCGCGCTTACGATTCGCCCCAATGCCACAACTGCACGCTATGAAGCCGCACGTATTGCTTACGAATTGCAGAAGTTTAGCGCAGCAGCTACTTACTTGCGCCCTGCCCTTGTTTCTGACCCGCGCAATAGCGCTCAGGCAGACCTTATGGGTCGCATTCTCTATGCTCTGCGTCAAAACGTAAATGCTAAATCGTGGTTTGAACGTTACTTGCGCCTTGCACCGAATGCAAATAACACCTATCGCGAGTGGGTCCAAAAGTTGCCTGAGGCTTAATCAATGATTGGCATTTCTAAACTCTACATGGGGCAAGCGGAAGCAGCAGACCCTTTACGTTATGGTCGCCACAGCGCACATTTGCCAAGCCATTTACTGCAGTTCTCGAAGGATAAAAAACCGATTGTGGTGTGGAATATCACCCAACGGTGTAACCTCAAGTGCAAACATTGTTACGCAGCAGGCGTAGCTGACACCTCTCAAGAACTTTCGCATGAAGAGGCGCTCCGCGCAATTGATGGTTTTGCGGCATTTGGATGCCCGGTCCTACTCTTTTCTGGCGGCGAGCCCTTCATTCGTGAAGACATTATCGAATTAGCGACTTATGCACGCCAAAAGGGGTTGCGCGTTGTTTTCTCAACGAATGGCACCTGCATTACCGAGTCGATTGCCCAACAGATTGCGCAGATTGGTGTCAGTTATGTTGGCATTAGTATTGATGGTGTCCGCGAAACACACGATGCCTTCCGCGGTGTTCCTGGCGCGTATGACCGTTCACTCGCTGCTATTCGCTTCTGTCGCGATGCCGGCGTGAAGGTCGGCCTTCGCGTTACGCTCACCCGTGCGAATGCATTAGAGATTCCCTCAATTTTCAAGTTGATGCGTGAAGAGCGCATTCCGCGCATTTGCCTCTACCATCTCGTCTATACAGGGCGTGGGGCGTCTTTGCGAAGTGAAGACTTAACCCATGAAGAAAGCCGCGCTGCCGTTGATTGCATTATCAACGAAACAAAGGCCTCTTTTGAAGCGGGCCATCCGCTTGAAGTCTTGACCGTGGACAACCATTGCGATGCACCTTACCTTTGGATGCGCATGGTTGCAGAGGGCGCACAAAATGCCGATGAAGTCTTAAAACTCCTTCGCATGAATGGCGGCAATTCCTCTGGAAATGGTCTCTCCTGCGTTTCGTGGGATGGCACGGTTTACCCTGACCAATTCTGGCGTGACAAACCTTTGGGCAATGTCAAAGAAAAACCCTTTGGCGATATTTGGGGTAATCCTCCACCAGGCTCTTTACTTGATCAATTGCGCCACAAACCTGAACACGTTACAGGCCGATGCAAGACTTGCCGCTTCTTAGAGATTTGCGGGGGCAACTTCCGTGCACGCGCAGAAGCCGCAACAGGCAACTTGTGGGGTGAAGACCCTGCCTGTTATCTCACCGATGAAGAAATCGCTGGAACCCTTCCGCAAGGTTAATGTTCAAAGGCTCCCATGGATCTCTTCTCAGCGATAATTATCATTCTCTTCATCTTTTTCGTGGCACGCGGTGCGTGGCGCGGACTCTCTGGAGAGCTTGCTCCGTTCGCTGGGATTTTGGTCTGCTTAGGAGTTCTTTTCGCAAGTTACCACCCAATCCAAGAGGGATTCACAGCGCTCTTTCCGAAACTTGAAGCCAATACAACCACCTTCTATGCGGCCATTGCGACAGCGCTCTGCGGAAGTCTTGGCTTTTTCATTGCTAGCGCTCTCCTTCGAAAACTCCTCACCTGCATCGCTCCGCAACCCTTTAATGCCATTTTTGGAGCCTTGATTGGCGGCGTAAAGGTCTTTCTCTTTATCAGCCTCATCGGCGGTTTGTTCACGATGGGAAAGAATTACGTAAACGAAGTACGCGCGACTTCTGACCAAAATCCCTTTTTAGCAGTTGTGGCCGACTTTTGGGTTGAACAATTTAAAACGCTCCCGCTTGTACAGCAACATCTGCAGCAGTCAACGCCGAACCATACACCTGGGCAAACCGTAAGGCCCCATGAGAAAGGGCAATCGTAATGGCGGGCATCGATCAAATTGTCTTAGCCGAAATCAGAGATCGGATCCAACTCGCCGACCTCATTAGCGAGTATGGCATCGATATCAAACGCGTTGGCTCCGCAATTAAGGCTTGTTGTCCCTTCCACAACGAGAAGACGCCCTCTTTTCACATTAACACGGCTAAAGGCTTTTACAAATGCTTTGGCTGTGGCGAACATGGTGACATCTTTACCTTCATGCAGAAATATGAGGGCATTTCCTTTATGGAAGCTGTCCGCAAATTAGCCGAACGCGCAGGCGTGAAGATTGAAGACCGCTACGACCCGAAGGCCAATATTCGCAATCGCTTGTATCAAATCAATCAAGAATTAGCCGCCTTTTATCGTCGGTGCTTTCTCCAAACACGCGAGGGAAAGATTGCGCGAGACTATCTTGATGGACGCGCCATGCCCGAAGCGACAGCCGAACAGTTCCAAATCGGTTACGCACCCAATGGTCAAGACACCTTGCTCAAATGGGCTGAAAAACATGGCTTTACCCCAGAGGAATTAGTTGCCGCTGGCGTCCTTGCCGCGCCGCGTCGTCCTGGAGATCGCTATTATGATCGCTTCCACGGACGCTTAACCTTCCCGATTTGCGATACCCAGGGGCGTGTCATTGCCTTTTCCTGCCGCCTATTGGTGGAAAAGAAAAACACGGGTAAATACATCAATAGTCCAGAAACTGACATCTTTAAGAAGTCAAACACCCTTTACGCGCTCCACATTGCACGTGCAAATATCGCCAAGGCCACACCACGACGCGCAATCATTTGCGAAGGCCAAGTTGACGTGATTCGTTGCCATGCTTGTGGGTTCAACACCGCAATCGCATCCCAAGGCACCGCCTTTACGGCAGAACATGTCAAGTTGCTCAAACGCTATGCCGACACCGCAGACCTTGTCTTTGACGGCGACAAAGCTGGCATTAAAGCTGCCTTACGCACGATGGAACTCTTCCTCGCGGAGGGAATCCCCGTACGCATTGTCTCCCTGCCTGCCGACGAAGACCCCGACTCGTTGTTGCGTAAAGAAGGGGCTGACGCCTTTCAGCGTTGCTTGAATGCGGCAGAAGACCCTGCGCCCTTTTTAGTGCGAAGTCTGCGTGCATTAGAAGCAGCGCCTGATGCAATGGATGCCACCGTTCGCATTGCGCGTGCAGCCGTAATGACGGTCTTAAATTGCCCTACACCAGTTTTAACGGCGCGCTTCTTGCAAGACACCGCACAAGCGCTTAACCTTCCCGTTGAAACCCTCATGAACGACTTGGAAGACGTGCGCTCCAATGCCGAAGAGGCCGAACGTCGCCGTGCGGAATTCCTCGCGCGTCAAGAAGGGCACACCCCCCATCCTAACGCCAAAACACCCGTACAAACAACGGATGACGCCCTTGTCTCAGACGCTGACGACTCCTTTGTCCCAGACACTGAGGATGACACCTACATCCCTATTGACGACAATGACCTCTCCGCGGACGAGGCCGACACCCCATCGCCTACGCCAACCGTTGAAGCACTTGATGCCTCTCAGAACTTGGCCTACTCGCTCTGCGAACTCTTGGCTCACCACTTCCATGATAGTGATGTGATGTCCTGCTTATTGCAACATCTTCCACCGTCATTTGTACGTCATCCCTTTGCCTCAAAACTCTACGATTTGGCGCTTCAAGCCTCATTAGCCAAGCGTCAGTACTTAACCCCAGACCACTCGGATACGGAGTTTTCCGCCTACTTAGCGCAGATTTTCGCCTCTTCTGACCGAGTTTCCGCAGGTGGCGATGAGATGACACCGCTCTCTTGTGCGCAAGACATCGTCCGTCGCTATTGGTTGCGCGAATTCGAATATCGCGCAAAGCAAATGGCTCAAAACACGTTAGACGCCTACAAACTCCTCATGCATCGTAAACGGTTAAGCCAACTCTCTTGGGAAGCCGCCGCGCCCTTTATGAATGCATTAGACCCGAAGTTTGTGCTTCCTGAGCCCGAAAAGCCTATCAAGCACATCTCCGCCACCCTTCCCAAGACGGAGACACCCTCCGAAGCGCCCACTAACGTCGAAGACGCCCCTGCAGCCTCCCTTGATGCCGAGCCAGACGCCATCACTCCCGCCACCGAATCCACCGATTGGGGCGCCGATGAAGACGAGATTAACATCTATGACACCCTCTAATCCCTCCCAATTTCCAGGCCGACAAAAACTTGAAGCATGGGGGCTTAGCCGTTGCCCAATGGATCAATTGTCGCGCCTTGAGCCCAATGTTGAAGCGCTTTCTGCAAGCTTCACGGCAAATCGTCCGACGAACTTTTCGGTCTACTTAGACGATGCAGACACCCTCACAGCCTATGCTTTATGCTTTGCACCGCAAACCTACGCACGCGTCTATGAAGCCCTCCGTGGTATTTTTAATCGCCTCCCCACCTTTCCCAATCGCCCGCTCAAGGTCTTAGACCTCGGCTCTGGCATTGGTTCTGCAGCTTTAGCGGCAAATGACTTCTTGCAAGAAGCCACTGGACTTGCGCCACAAATTACCTGTGTAGACTGGTCAAACAATGCCTTACAGACCGTTCAGGAACTCCTCCCCTCCGCCCACTGCCAACATGCAGATTTGCGTTCCTACCACCCCTCTACGCAGTACGACATCATCCTCTCTAGCTTTGCCTTCAACGAAGCCTTTCCTGCCCAACAAGACGCACTTGCAGCCCTCCGCACCTATCATCACTCCCTCACGACGAATGCACCCTCCTTTGTGCTCTTATTGGAACCTGCCGACCGCACCTCCGTCCCGAAGTTGCACGCCTTACGCAGTTTCTTGCCTGAGCTCCCAGTTTACGCCCCCTGCCCCCACAGCCTCTCCTGCCCGATGATTGCAACGCAGGATGGCGTCTGTCACGATGTGCGCCGCTTTAGACCCGAACGTGCCATGACCTTGCTTTGCCGCCACTTGCGCGGCACAGTGGCCGATGTAAAATACGCGCTCCTCGCTTTCGGTCGTCAAAATGGCCCACAAGCAGATGGCTTCAATGATCCTGAGTTCCTCCGTCTCGTAGGACCATTTAATAAGTCAAAAGGCTTGCTCACGTGCCGCGTCTGCATGGGAGACGGACGTCTCAAGCGCCTTGAAATCCCTGCTGCCGCCCTTGAAACAGACCGCCGTCACGCATTACTCGAACGTGAACGTGGCGACTGTGCGTGGTTAGATGGCGCATTAGAACTCCGCAAGCAACTTAATGATGGCGCAATTCAACGCACTGCAGACCTTCGCTTTACCGATGAGGCAGAAGTTGAGTTGGCCAACACCTTAGATGACGATTTCTCCTTCTCTATCTAAGCCCTCGCCCAATACAAACTAGACTCACAAACGAAAAGGACCGAAGCAAACCTTCGGTCCTCTCGTTTTTGCTATAAAATCCCTTAGAAGTTTGGCAAGATACAGCACGCAATTGCATGATCAAACAAGACTGTGGTCTTAATCGGAATGCGCTGATTGCGGAACATCGGGAAGTTTTCTGCCCAGGCACCGCACAAATCCATCCCCAACATCCCTGTCGCAGGATCAGATTCGCGAATCTTAAGATCGGTTGGTGCGAAGCGAATACCCACGCCCAAAGCCTTAGAAATAGCCTCCTTCGCGCACCAAAAACGGAGCACTGCCGTCGGGCCATCGCCACTCTTCGTGGCGAGTTCTTGTTCCTCTAAGGTGAAGACACCACGTAAGAAATCTTCCGTGAGGTCGCGAGAAACCGATTCCACGTCAAGCCCGATACGTCCCTGCGCTGTAGCAGCACCGAGAATTAACCCTTCAGTGTGCGCGATGGTCATATCAATCGGCGTGGAAACACGCGTTTCCCAATCCCCCAAAGGATGCGGTTTACCGAGATTATCCTTCCAAATCGTTACGTCCGCAGAAGATTCGTAGATGTTGTAATTTTGCACCAACAATCGACGTACGGCTTCCTTCGCTGCGGTTCTACCGAGCAGCCACTCTAAGCGACGCGGCGCCACGCCACCCATCTGTGCGTAGTTTTCACGTTCATTCACGGTCAAAACGGCAGATGCTAAGGCGCTCAACCACAGTTCTTGGTTGGAAATAAAGAAGTCAGGCGAATCATTGACATAGAGTGCACCCACAATCTGCGCTTCAGGATCCGGCAGAACAGACGCAGGCAACGGCATCGTAATGTAATTCTTCGCAGGATTCATCACGAAATCATGCAACGTCCGCACTGCGCGACCGCCGACTTCTTCCCATCCTTCAATCTTGATGATGGGGTGACCCGACATATCTGTAACCAAAATGTCAACCTGGAAGGTACGCACCGTCACATTCACCAAACGGAGCGAACACTTCAAACGCGTACCCACTGGTACCGATGCCGCATAGTAGTGAATCTTTTGGCAACGGAAAGGTAAAGAGATAGCACCATGGAAACGTTCATGCGAACGCCACAACGGGAAGCCCGACACAATCGCATCCATCAAGAGCGGCATCGCATTGAAGAGCGGCTTACGCGTATGGCGCACAGCAGAGGCACGCGAAGGCACGCGGACTTCGTAATCGAGGCCGTTGTAACCCCATCCTGAGACCTTGCGCACATTGCGTAAGAGCGGTCCCTGGAAGAGACGCTGCGGATAGATATCCTGCGCCATCCAATTAACCGGCTTCGGACTCACCAAAGGTTGCACCGTGATATCTTCACTCGGTTCAGGCACCGTTTCCCCAAAGTAGAAGAGAGCGTCCATCGCAATATGCGTGACATCTTCAGCCCCCTCTTCTGGGTAAATACGCACCTTAACGGTAGGCGAAGCCTCTGTGCTGCCTGCCATAATTTCAGCCGTGACGCGCACCTTCAAGGTACCAAATGCGAAGGATAACCATCGCGGCGAGCGCAAATGGTCAATACGTTGCAAGACCCGATGCGGCACCAAACGATGGGCCACTTCAGACATCAATTCCAAGCCTGACGGCACGGAGAACAAAGTCAAGCCGCGCATCTGCGGATCGTGCATTGATACGCCCGAGGTACCAATCGCATAGTCATTCAAATACGGATAATCCTCAAGACGCAGAACGCAGCGCAGTTCCAAAAGCGTTGCCGAACGTGACAATTCGGTTGTTTCGCGTAAAAGTGGCGTTTCGAGACCACCACGAAGCGACGTCGCCTCCAACGTATGCGAGTGCGACAGCCCCGCATCTTCCACCACCGTCTGCTGCATCCCCAAAATACGAGAAGCATCAATCAATTCAGGATGGATTGCGGGCAATTCGCGGACCAATTTTAAAGTCAATGTCTTAGAAACTTCTTCCACGACAGGCTTGTTAAAATCAAGGCGCTTAGCATGATTAAAGAAGCGGATCTTAGAGTAATCCACGGGCACGCCATGCGCTGCCAAAAGCCCTAATGCCTGCCCCACCTGTACACCACCCGAACGGTGCAAAATCTGCATCGGAATAACAGCCGGCGGCTCTTCAGTCTTATCGGCAAGCACCTTAGAGATTAACGGCGTTAAAAGACCGCGTGCACCGACTTCCACAAAGATTCTGCATCCGTCATCATACATCTGACGAATCATCTGACTGAAATTCAGTGGATCGGTCATCTGTTGGACCAAACCATCCACCACAGCGTCAGGCGTGCACGTCATGGGTTGCGTCGTCACAGCAGAATAGAAAGGCACCTGCGGTTCACACGTAACATGACGTTCAAAGAAGTGTCTAAAATGTTGTTGCACCGATTCTGGGCAACACCCCGTATTCACAGGAATCACAGCTGGTTCTGCGACCGAAGCCCCGCCACACGCAGCGACAGCAGCCTCGACCTTGGCCACACAATTCGGAGCCGCGACCAAAACGCAATCATCCTGCGTGAGCTGTTGCGTAATAATCACTTCGCCAGGCATTTCCTCTTCTAAAGCGCAGAGTTGCTCAATCGCCACACCCGAAATCGTCAATTGCGACCACCCTGTAAAAGGCGTCTCCTCAGAGCCGAGTTGCATCAAAAGACGCCCCGCATCGCGCAAAATCTGCACGAGGCTCAGCTTCGGATTGTGATGCGTCGCATGAAAAGCCGAAAAAGCCCCTAACCCAACGCCACAAACGGCATGGGGGCGCACACCCACCGAGAAGAGAAAATCAGCAAAAACCTTACTCGCCAAATACGTTGAAGCAGACGCGAGCAAAGGCAAAAAGTCACGCGAAGCGGCTAAGGAGAGCGTATGTTCAGGAGCCGTAGAGAAGAGCCACTCCGAAGGAGAAGCCACCTCACAAAAGCCCGCAAACGCCTCTTCCATGTCGTCAAAACGTTGACGCACACCATCGAAGGTCAAGGCCAAGTCACGCATCATTTCCAAATGGAAACTGCCCGTGCCAGGGAAAACAAAAGCCACCTTACCATCGGTATGCACAAGCGGACGCGCTGTGAAAAAGACACCCGACTTATCACGCATACGCGTGCGACCACTGCGTAAAGCATTTAAAGCAAACCGCAGTTTACGGGTCATTTCTTCCAACGACGTCACCCAGAGCCCCACCACATGCGGGTGATTACGCGCATCACACGTGGCCGTATACACCACATCAATCATGCGCAGGCCCACGCTCTTCTCCACAAAAGAGAGAATGCGCACCACTTCATCAATCAATTCAGGCACGGAATCAGCGCCAATCAAGCACAAGACGCCTTCAGAACGTTCAATGCTCATCAGTCACCTCCTCCAAAATCGCCGCACCAGAGTTGCCCGTATGCGAGATCGTTGACACCGCCAAGCGGCGCGGACGCATCGACGAGGCGATCCACGGACGCGCCTCCTGCACCCAATAATACGCCTCATCCGGCATCTTCAAACGGAAAGAATCATCCAAAGGCGTAATCGATGGCGGCAAGACACGATGGCGCACCGCCAAAATACCCTTCAAGAGGCCCAGCGCCCCAGAAGCCGTCATTGTGTGTCCAAACGAAGTCTTCGCCGAACCCAATGCCAAAAGCGGAATATGCGCACCTCGATTCACCGTAAAGCGCTTCAAAAGCGCCTCTTCAGCCGCATCCTCCTGCGGGATTCCCGATGCATGCATTTCCCAATAGTCAATATCTCTAAAGCCATTCGGAATCCGACGCAATGCACGATGCAACGCACGACGCAACGTTTCCTCCAAAGCCTCTGACGAATCCGGCGCAATCCCTGAAAGCTGACTGCTGCCATGCAGCTTCGCGTAAATCTGATTATCAGCCTTACGCGCATCACTCAAGCGACGCATGACAAATGCAGCGCCACCCTCACCTGGCAAAGTCCCCGTGCTCCCCTCCGTAAAGGGCGCCAAAACACCCCCACGCGTAAAGGGCAGCAAAGCCGCCTCGCCCGCCATCTGCGTCTGCGGAATGGGCGGTTGCAAGACCAACACCACCGCCACATCACACTGATGTTGGCGTAACGCATTAGAAGCCGCTTCCAAACCTGCGTAAACCGACGTTTCACCCGCCGTACACAAACTCGCCGTATCGCACGCGCTCACCGTCTGAGCCAACGCACGCACCACGCCATCACCACGCGCCATCATCAATTGGCGACGCTTCAATAATGGCAACGTATTCGTGATTTCCGCACGTAAGGCATCCATCTGTTCATAAGACGCCTCAGGGAAAAAGCGTTGCAACGTCCCTAAAATCTGCCCCACAGCATTCGCATGCCAGAGCCAATTCACCAATGCAGGATTCAACCCCGCATCATACCCCACATATAACGCAATGCGGTCCGTCTGACTCTTTCCTGGCGGCAGCCCCGCATCACACAAAGCATCATGCAATAACTGCGCAGCGAACCAAAAGTCCGTATTATCCCCAATCCCCAAATCCGGCGGCAAAGGGATATGATCCGCACGACACGAAAAAGACTCATCTAATGCTGCACACACCTCAGGCGGAGGACATCCAGGAAACAACTCCTCCGCAGTGTGACCATCAGCCGTCTCAGGCAACGGCGCAAAGAAACTGCGCTTACGCAAAATCGCCTTCCAAATCTCACGAGGCGTCGTTGCACGCGCAAAGCAACCGCTTAACCCTGTAAAAACAATATTTTCTGCAGTACTCGACATCATAAGGCCTGCTCCATTTCTCCGCTACAGTATACCATAAGTGCGCCCCCTCCGCCGCACTTCATTATTCGTTATTCGGCAAAATAATATCCACGCTCCGCATGATTCTGTTTATTAAAAATATGAGACTTAAATTCGTCATTCTTTAGGAAAAGACTGAACAACAGAATTCTCCCGAAATATGGATTTGTAAGACTTGCATTACTGGCGAAATAACGAAGTAGGCCGTGCGACACAACGAAAAAGTAAAAATGAGAGACGGATATAACGCGCGCGGGCGCGTTGTGTTATAATGTATGGGATGTTTTTGAAGTTGAAACGTGTTTATCAAATTTTGCTTTATGCACTCATGCTCTGCGTGGGGGGATGGTTGTTTTATGCACCCTTGCGTGCACCGCTCCCTGCGCCGGCAGAAGCTCCGCATCTCTTGGCCGCTGCAATTGATGCCGAACACTTGTCGCTCCCAGCGTTACCGCAGGGAGCTCAAGCAAAGCTTGTTCCCTTTCATCGATGCGCAAGTGTTTTTGCGCAGTTTATTAGTGAGGAACATCTTTCTGGGTACCGTATTCGTACGTATCGCCTCTTTCCTGCGACGTTATCGGTTTTCTTCCTTTTACTTTTGCCTGCTTTGGGATTGAAGCGACGCGGAGGGTGTTTTGAGAGTGAGGACACGCCCTTCTGGGTGGCGCTCTTTACGTTGGCGACGCCGCCATTCTTATGTTATGGCAGTCTTTTTTCACCACTTTCCTTTCAAGCACTACTCTTCTTAATTCTCCTGGTGGCATTTCGCTCTTATGTGACGTGGCCTGGCTTTATCTCCACCTTGGTGATTTCCTTTGTGACAATCTTGGGGTTAACGATTAGTGCCAATATTCTCTGGGTACTCTTGTTGATGTTGCCCGCGATTGGCATTGGCGTGGGGTGGAGCCGCATCCAACTCTATTGGCGGTGGTCGCATGTGGCGACCTTTATAACACTCTTTGTGGCAACGTTATTGAGCGGGTGGCACTTTGGGTTTATCCAACCCCTCACGTTCCCCACAGCGTGGCCGAGTTTGGACACACTCGTGGATGTCACGCTTTCGCGATTGGTCTGGCTCACAGCGGGCGGTTTTGGCCTTGTGGCTTGGGTGGGACTCGTCCTTTGGTGTTTGCATCATCCAGATAAGGGGTGGACAAAGGTCTTTACGTTGATGTATCCCCTCTTCTTCTTGGCTTCATTTGGCTTTGAAGGCGGTGGCGAATTTAATGTGCCGATGATTTGTCTCTCATTAATCCTCCTTGGGATGGCTTTAGCAAAACTGCCGTCACTGCGCATTCGGTGCGTAGTTGGGGGTAGTGCACTCTTGGCGCTTGCTGTCGCCATGCCGCGCTTTATCAACAATCACTTTATCCAGACTCCTGCGGATGACCAACGTCAAATCGCACATGCGTTAATGAAGGCCTGTAAGACGCCGCAAGCGTGGCGCAAGGTTGCTTTTGAGATTGAAGATCCGACGCTTTATGCAACATTGCTTTGGCCGATTCGCCAGTGTTATCTCCTGCCCACACACCAAGCCTATCAGGCAGAGGTATTGGTTTCGGACCACCCCCTCACGCAGTTGCAACAGCGGCGACCTTCCTCAACACTTCAGCCGCTTGTACTCTCGAAGTCTACCACTCTCCACTTGATTCAGACACCCCCTTCCAAACCTTAAAATCGTCATGAAACCTATTCTTCGTCATCTCCCTTTTTTGGTCTTGGCAGCCGCCTCTGTGATGTGGTTAATGCCCGCGATTGATGGACTGCGTAGCACGATGACCGACGCCTCGCAACACATGGAGTATGTGTGGTTAGTTCCCTGCTTGAGTGCTTTGCTCCTGTGGCAACGCCGTACACAGATCCTTGAAGCGGTGCGTACACCAACGCCAGCCCCTCTTTTGGCTCTACCGCTCTTTCTTCTGGCAGGATTCTTCCTCTTCTTTGGGTTGCGCGGTGATCAATCACGCTTCTTGCAGACGGCGGCAGTACTCCTACTCCTCGCCCTCCCACTCGCCTGTTATGGAAAAAGACTCTTTCGCGTGGTGTGGTTTCCCATTCTGCTCCTCGCCTTTGTGATGCCAGTGGGCTTTTTAGACAATTTTACGGTACCCTTACGTCGCGCGTCAGTCTCTGTGACGGCCTTTATCCTTAATGGCATTGGCATTGGCGTACGCCAAGTGGGTACGGCAATTATCTCCACGGGGACGCCGCCCTTCCAACTTGATGTTGCCGACCCCTGTAGCGGAATTCGTTCGCTCGTAGCGCTCTTTGTCGGAACAGCTGCCTATGGTGCCTTTGCTTTAACGAGCGTGAAACGCCGTTGGGTACTCTTTCTCTCAAGCGTGCCGATTGCCTTTTTGGGCAATATTTTACGCTTACTTCTCACGGCTGGAACATGTCACTTTGTAAACCAACAAGCTGGGATGGCATTGCATGATCACGCGCTCTTTATCGTGGCGCCCTTTTACGCGCTCATTGTCTTCCAATTGACAGACTTCTTAAAAAAGCACCAAAAACCAGTTGCCCCCGCTACCCCCGAGGCAATGGTAGACACCAAACCTGTTTCACGCTTCGCCTACCTTGTTTTGATCCTTTTGGCAGGGTATTTGGTGGGATTTCGTCAATATGCAATTCAGATGCCGCCCTTGGTCTATGAATCAGACTCTTTCTTGCAGACAACGTTCTCGCCCTTGCCCAATGCTTCGATGGCCTTTCCATGGTTCTGCCAAAATCGCACTTGCCTGATGTCGCAGAGCCTCACGGATGGGACACCTTTTCCCAAAACGTGTCCCAATTGCGGTGGTGAAGTGGGTAAGGTGTCACGCGCAGAACAGGATATTCTGCCAGCGGATACCCAGAGCCGTAAGGTAACGTATACCTTCACCAATGGTGACACCTTTACGGTAGCCCTCGTTATCGCGGGTAAGAATCGCATGTCGATTCACCGCCCCGAGCTCTGCCTCCCCTCGCAAGGTTATATCCTCAGTGAACGCCGTATTCTGAATTTGAGCGACACGCTCTCAATGGCCTCTTTCTCCTTGCGTCGCGAAGGCTATACCCGCACAAGTGGGTTTAGTTATGTCTTTTTGAACTCACGAACAGCCACTCCCTCCAATCTCCATCGCGTCTTAGGAGACAGTTGGCAACGCTCCGTGCACAATCGCATCCAACGATGGGCAATGATTACGGTCAGTTCGCCTAGCCACGATTTCCAAACCCCAGAAGGTGAGGCAGCATTGCAACGCTTTATGCAACAATTCTATCCCACCCTCTTTACCGAACCCCGCCCCTAACCGACCATGACCATCGAAGTCGCAAAAAGCCCACTTAAACGGATGAAAGGCCTCCTTGGACGCGCCACGTTGCCTGATGGCGTGGGGATGTTGATTACACCGTGCAATGCAATTCACACGCTCTTTATGCAGTTTGCAATTGATGTGAAATTTGTGAATAAAGCTGGCGAAGTGGTGCGTACCTATCGCGATGTGCCTCCTGGCAAGTGGTGGGTGTGGGGAGGATTAAAAGCTTATGCCGTGCTTGAAACTCGCGCAGGCGATTTGACCTTTGAAACGCCTGAAGCGCTTGAACTTCTTAAAAAGGAATGCTCCCATGTCTAATTCCGCAACCCTTCGTCTACATTCTTATGAAAGCTTTGGCGCAGTTGATGGCCCTGGCATTCGTTTAGTGGTCTTCTTACAAGGCTGCCCGCTGCGTTGCCTCTTTTGCCATAACCCCGACACATGGTCCACGGAAGGCGGCACCGAAGTCACCGCTGCAGAAATTGTGCAACGCGCCAAACGCATGCGCCCTTACTTCGGTAAAGATGGCGGCGGTATCACCTTTTCTGGCGGCGAACCCCTCTTGCAGGCGCCGGCACTTTTAGAGGCCATCAAAGCCCTTCATGCGGAAAACTTCCATGTCGCGATTGATACATCGGGCGCAATTGACACGCCTGCCACGCGTGCGGTATTGGATGAAGCAGACTTGATTCTTTTGGACGTGAAGAGCCCCACGGCAGAACGTTTTAAAGAAGTAACCGGCTTAGATATGGCGCCAACACTCTCCATCTTTGATTACTTAAAGTCCACGCAAAAGCCCGTTTGGATTCGTCAGGTAGTGGCGCATGGGCTTAATGACACCGAGGCCGAAAAGGCAGCCACGCGCCAGATGATTGAAGGCTTAAATGTGCAACGTATCGACCGTCTACCTTATCACGAATTGGGGTTGCACAAATATGACGCGTTGGGCATCTCCTATCGTGGTGCAATGCTCACGCCGCCCTCGCCAGAGGAATTGAAGTTATGAATCACGGAATAGATCTCTCACCGCTTGAAAGCAAACATACCCGTCTGCGCGACACGACGGATATGGCGGCTTTGAAGTCGGGCATTTCCTTACGTCCGAAGCGACACTTTGACCCACGTAAAATGATGGCCTTGACCTTCTTGGTCTTAATTTTCATCGGCACGTGCCTCCTTGTCACCCCGTGGGCGCAAGCCTCTGGTAAGTGGGCGTGGTTGAATGAGTCGCCAGTCTTTGCTTGGCAACCCTTCTTTAAGGCCTTACTTGACAACTTCTTTATGGCCACGTCCACAGCGTGCGTCACAGGATTGACCGTGGTGAATGTGGCCACCTACTACTCGACCTGGGGACATGCCGTCTTATTGTGTTGTATCCAACTCGGTGGTCTCAGTTTGGTTACGATTGGTACCTTGATTGTGACCATCCTCTTGGGGCGCGTTCCTGTTAGCGGCGAAGACCAGGTTATGATTAACTATGGCGCCAACTCCCTCAAGCGCGCCAATAGCTTACTGAGTCAAACCATCTGTTACGTCTTTACCTTTGAATGCATCGGCGCAGTTCTCCTCTTCTGTAGGCACTACTGGGCACATGGGTATGATTTAGGCAAAAGTATCTGGTATGCAGGGTTTCATGCTATCAGCGCCTTTTGTAATGCGGGTGTTTCCCTCTATGACAACAACCTCGTTGCGCTTCAGCATGATCCATGGTATTCGCTCATCATTGCGCTTTTAGTCACGATTGGCGGCATTGGCTTCTTAGTTTTAGCCAACCTCCTCCACTACCGTCCATGGGCAAAGGATATTCGCGATCGCGGACGCCTCACCCTGCATTCGCGTATTGTGTTGTGGGCCACCTTTTATCTCTGTATTGTGGGCGGTCTACTCTTTACGGTATTGGAATGGAATCACTCGCTCAACTTCACCGAGATTCCGCCCTTCTGGCAACCCCTTCTCAATCAAGACTGGGCAGGATGTTGGGAGTCCGTTTGCGTTGCGAGCGAACGTCTCTGCACTGGACTTTCGCAAGCGGCCATCCATCGAACTGCTGGATTTAACTTCATTGAGATGGCCGACATTACCCCGCCGTCTAACCTACTCTCCGTCTTCTTTATGTTGGTCGGTGGTTCGCCAGGCTCCATGGCAGGCGGCTTGAAGACGACGACCTTGGTGATTTTGATTCTCACCATTCGTGCCTACTTACGTGGCACACCTACCGTACATTTGAATAAGCGTACCATTTCGGACTCCATCTGTCGTGAAGCAATGGTGATTATCTTCTATTACCTCTTGATGGTATTCACCTTCTACTTCGTACTCTTGTTGACGGAACCTGCATTGCAAGCAAAGTATGGTGACTTTGTTCTCTTCTATGAAGTTTCCTCAGCCTTTGGCACCGTGGGACTTTCACTCAATGCGACACCGCTTCTCTCGCCCATAGGAAAGGGATTGATTGCGCTCGCGATGTTCTTGGGACGTATTGGACCGATTTCGATTGCCTTCATGATGGCACGCCGCGAAATTAGCCATCGTATTCGTTATCCAGAAGAAACCATTACGGTGGGTTAAACGATGCAGAATCTTGAAGCTTGTACCCTCTGCCCACGCCAATGTCGCGTCAACCGTTTGAATCATCAGACGGGTTACTGCGGTAGTGGACTTGATACGCGCATGTTCCGATGGGGGCCACACTTTGGAGAAGAACCGCCTCTCGCGGGCACCAAAGGTAGCGGAACCCTCTTCTTCTCGCACTGCACTCTCAAGTGCATTTATTGTCAGAATGCCAAATGGAGTAATGGGGGCCGTGGCGAAGACTTGACGATTGAACAACTCCGCGACCGTTTTCGTCAACTTGCTGAACAAGGATGCCACAATTGGAATTTGGTTTCCCCAACGCCTTGGTTACCCCAAATTGATGCTGCGGTGCGTCCTTTGCTTGATGAAGGCATTCGCCTTCCTATTGTCTACAACACCTCAAGTTACGAACGCCCCGAAACCTTGGAGCGGTACCAACACCTAATTGACATTGGCCTCGCAGACCTGCGTTATGCCTCTGCTGCAAGTGCGTATGAGGGATCGCATGCGCGAGATTACGTTGAGGCGGCACGTGCCTCGCTCTTATGGTTTTGGAATCATTTGGGGTCGCTTGAGTACGATGATGAAGGCATTGCGACGCGCGGGTTGATTGTACGCTTATTGGCCTTACCTGGGCGCACGAATGAATTGGCCGAGAATTTAATTTGGTTGCGCAATAACCTCGGTAAATCCGTGGCTGTAAGTGTAATGGCGCAGTATAACCCGGTGGGCTTGGCTGCTGTAACACCTGGGTGGAATCGTCGCATTACCCCCGAGGAATTTGAACCCATCGCAGACTTGGTGGCAGATTTAGACTTTGAAACGGGGTGGATTCAACCCTGTGAAGACGAAACCGCAGAATGCATGCTCGGTGATGACATGGAAGCTGGCTACGGTGAAGTACGTTAAGACGAATTGATTGAGGAAAAGAACAATGCCTGTTTACGATTATCGTGCAAAAGATTCAGCCTGCTCGTGTGAGCACTGCAGACTTCCCTTTGAAGTGGCGCGTCGTTTAAGCGACCCGCCATTGACCGAATGCCCCGAATGTGGCGCACCCATTGTCAAATTGATTTCCGCGCCCGCACTTGGACGTAGCAAGTCCATGTTAGATGATCGCGCAAAGGCTGCAGGATTTCATAAGTTGAAACGCGTTGACCAAGGCGCCTTTGAAAAGCTTTACTAATTGAGGAGACAACCCATGACAATTGCCCAATTAAATGCACAGTTTGGCGCTGCAGGCCGTATCGCCTTTCGCGAAGGTCCAGGTGGACATCCCATCGCAGCGCTCGTTGCGCCTCAGGGCGTGTGTGAAGTATCACTCTACGGTGGCCAAGTCTTGACCTATCGCATGCTCGGTTTCCAAGATGCGCTTTGGTTAAGCCCGCTCGCTGAATTTGACGAAGGCAAGGCAATTCGTGGCGGCATTCCGATTTGTTGGCCCTGGTTTGGCAAAGCCCCCGAAGGCATGCCTGAAGGAACACCCTCTCATGGCTTTGCGCGTCGCTCCTTGTGGCGCGTCGTACACTCTGAATATGCAGCGCGCGAAACAGTCTTGAAACTCGAACTCACCGAAGCAGATGCCACCTCTCCTGCATGGCCTTATGCCTATCGTTTAACCTTAACGATTACGTTAGGTGACTGCCTCTCTTTGGAATTGCAGACACGCAATCTTTCCGAAGAAACCATTACGTACGGTGAAGCTTTACACACCTACTTGCGCGTGGGCGATGCCCGAAATATTCAGTTGATTGGCGTTACAGAAACACCGCTTACCTTCAACGATACCGATACCCATGATGTCGTCTATCCCAAGGAAGACCTTGCCGCCGTTATTAGTGACCCGGATATGGGACGCATTCTTGCGATTACGGCAGAAGACACATCGGCTGTTGTGGTGTGGCACCCAGCCTTGGACTGCGGACTCTCGGATGTATCGCTCGGCGGTCCGCGCCACTTCTTATGCGTTGAACCCGCCAATCCGCATCACGTCAATGGCCAAATCACCTTAGCCCCAGGCAAGGCTCATGTCATGACGATGAATCTGCAGCCTACCCAACCCAAAGAAAAGCGTGCTTAAGTAAAGGAGTGTAACGATGACAACGAAAGCCTTTTTAAAGACCTTAGACTACGCCATCTTAAAGCCTGAAGCTTCGATGCTTGATATCCACCACGCTGCAGAGCTCTGCCGTGACTTAGGCGTGGGATGCCTCTGCGTGAAGAGTTGCGATGTGAAGTTTACTGCCGAATGCTTGACTGATAGCGAAACTGTTGTAGCCGCGGTTGTTGGCTTCCCTCATGGCAACACGCTTCCTGCGTTAAAGGCCATCGAAGCTCAAATGGCCATCGCTCATGGTGCAAAAGAGATTGATATGGTAATCAATATCTCTGCACTCACGGATGGTGACACGGAAGGTCTCGTGGATGAAATTCATGCGGTAGTGACGGCTGCATGGCCGTGTCCTGTAAAGGTCATTCTTGAAACGGCGCTCTTGACGACTGCAGAGATTCGCAAGGGGGTAGCCTGTGCCATTAAGGCGGGTGCTGCGTTTGTAAAGACCTCCACAGGGTTTGCCGCGCATGGTGCTACACCTGAAGCCGTACAAACAATGTTGACGGCCGCCAAGGGCAAGATTAAGGTCAAAGCTTCTGGTGGTATTCGCACACGTGAAGACGCTGAAGCTTACCTTAAAATGGGGTGCGAACGCTTGGGTGTGGGTAATATTGAAGCCCTCCTTACCCCTGCCGAACGTAAAAAGCTTCTTCAGTAATCTACTGACTCAATAACATTGAAAGCGCTCTTCGGGGCGCTTTCTTGTTTTTAACTACAGAGAATACTGTTACCTAAGAAAACACTACTACCGATTCTAACTGTAACGACCACAGGCCTTGAATTAAGTAAAGAATTAAGACATTCACATCAATCAGCCTTCCTTAAAACAAAATGCCCCCTGCGATTGCGGGAGGCATTTTTGTTGAATCATCCGTAACGTGTGATTACAGATTTAAGGCACGCTTGGAGGCCTTCACCTGACGTTCGTACTCTTCTTTACACTTTACGCAACGAATTGCGAAGGGTGCTGCACGCAGACGATCACGAGAGATAGCGCAGTGGCAAACAGAACAAATGCCGTAGGTCTTATTTTCAATTGCACGCAATGCATCATCAATCGCCAAGAGGCTCTTGCGGGTTTCTTCAGCACGCGTCAACATATCTGCGCGATTGGCAGAATTCGACCCATCTTCTTCAACATTTTCTTCGTCGGGACGGCTCAATGCGTCATTCGACATTGCCATCTGCAACTTCACCTTCTTTTCGCGTTCAGCCAAAAGACGTTGCTTGAATTCTTCCAAATCGGCATCCTTCAACTGCGTACGCGTGATATGGCGAACCGAGCCCGACTTCTTTCCATCATTTTTGGGATGGATTAAGCCATACTTCGGCGTCAAAACCGTTGGGGTGCGCATACCCGTCACAGGCTTTTTAGCATCTTCAGCCTTAGGGGCTTCAGCGACGGGTGCCTTCTCTTCAGGCTTAGCAGCGGGCTTCTTCGCTGCAGGTTTAGCTGGAGCCTTAGCCGCAGGCTTCTTAGCAGGAGCCTTCACTTCAGCCTTCTTAACAGGAGTAGGCTTTTTAGGTTCAGGCTTCTTAGCCACGGGCTTTGCGGGAGCCTTAGGAGCGGGCTTCTTAGTAGGTGCGGGTTTAGCAGGTGCCTTAGCTGCAGGTTTCTTAGCGGGAGCCTTCGCTACGGGCTTCTTCGCTTCAACCTTCTTGGCTGGCGCCTTAGCAGCAGGTTTTGCAGCAGGCTTCTTAGCAAGAGCCTTCACTTCAGCCTTCTTAACAGGAGTAGGCTTTTTGGGTTCGGGCTTCTTAGCCGCAGGCTTGGCTACAGGCTTTTTTGCTTCAGGCTTCTTGGCAGGTGCTTTCGGCGCGACCTTAGCTGCAGGCTTAGCAGGTGCAACCTTCTTCGCAGGAGCCTTAGCTACAGGCTTAGCGGCAGGCTTCTTAACTGCAGGTTTAACAGGTGCCTTAGGCGCGGGCTTAGTTGCAACAGGCTTTTTCGCGGGCGCTGGCTTTTTAGCGGGAGCCTTGGCCACGGGCTTCTTAACAGGAGCCTTTGGTGCGACCTTGACTGCTGGCTTCTTAGCAGGTGCGGGTTTTGCAGGTGCCTTAGCCGCAGGCTTCTTAGCGGGAGCCTTCGCTACGGGCTTCTTCGCTTCAACCTTCTTGGCTGGAGCCTTAGCAGCAGGTTTTGCAGCAGGTTTCTTAGCGGGAGCCTTCGGCGCGGCCTTAGCAGCAGGCTTTGCAGCGGGCTTCTTCGCAGGAGATTTTGCCGGAGTTTTCTGCGTAGACACAGATTTCGTGGCAGGTTTTACCACCTTCTGAGTTGTTTTCTTTGCGGGTGTAGTTTTCTTCGTTGCCATAATCTCAACCCTCACTTTTCTTATTGGGTTACACGTATCTGTGACGAGTGAAACTCCGTCATAACATATTCAATTTAACAAATTTTTCGCCTTTTATCAACCTGCTATTCGTAAAAAACAGAATAAAAACGCACTTTTTAGATGTTTTTGAGTAAAATCCACACCAGACATCCCCCTCCTCTCAAACAAGTCCTAACACGATTACAATTTTAAACAGTAAAAACGCGTTTTGAAAAAGGGTTGTTTTGAGATTCAATAAGGGTTGTTTTGAAATTGAAAAGAGGTTGTTTTAAAAGACTGCCCATGTTTGACCTCAACATGGGCGATGTTCGACTTCAACATGGGCAGTCTTTTAAGCGAAGACAGGCAGTCTTTTGAGCGCCTTCAAATAAGAGTAATCAATACACTTATTCAATCTATCCCCAAAAGGGTCGTATAGAAGATTGGATTATGCGATTGAAAAGGTGGATTTTAAGTACGGGAGCAAGTCGTGCAACGTTGGAATCACGGGGAAGCCCCACTGTTTCAAACGTTCTGCCGTGTGATGTCCTGCAGAACACAACACGCAGTGCCATCCTTGCGCCTTGGCCACTTCTGCATCGTGTTCGGTATCCCCAATCAATACTACTGGACCTTTTAATTGTAGCGATGCCGCCGCACCCACTTTAGAGGCGCCATCATATGAGCGGCTACCACGAATAAAATCCATCTGCGAAGCTAACCCAAACTGAGAAAGTTGCAGTTCTAAAAGCCCTTGTTCCAATGCAGAAAGGACGCCCTGACGAATGCCAAGAGCATGAATCGCAGCCACCGCTTCCGCGGCAAAGGGTTGCAACTTCAAATGCTTGGAGAAGAGGTAACGCATATGGAAGCTTTCGCCAATATTCTCCCAATCTTCCGCATCTTTTGGGATTAAGCCGAGCGACTCGTAGAAGTTAATAACTGGGAAACCAAAGTGACTGCGATAATAATCTCGCGTCACAGGTGTGAGTTGGCGCGATTTGAGCAAAACATTCAAAGCGTCTAAACACGCTTGCAAGTCATCAAGCAAGGTGCCATTAAAATCCCAGATAAGGGTGAACTGCGAAGCGTTAGTCAAATGACACCACTTTCTTGGGCGTCATCCCAATGTCATCACTTTCAAGTTCAATTGTCTTACGCGCTACACCAAGCAATACCCCTGTAGCAAAAACCGATGAAAGTAGACACGAGCCGCCGTAAGACAAGAAGGGCAATGCCAATCCCTTTGTGGGGAAAACATTCGTTGCCACCGCCATATTGGAGACACCTTGCGCGCAAATCATCATCGTTGAACCAAAGGCCAAGAGCATCCCTTGTTTATCCTTCGCACGGAAAGAAATCACCGCACCGCCACAGAGCATCAATAAAAATGCACTCCAAATTGCACCCGTTGCAACAAGCCCGAAATCCTCACCAATCACAGCAAAGATGAAGTCGGTGTGACATTCAGGAAGGTAATTCTCCTTCTGCATGCCACGCCCTAACCCAACGCCCGTTACGCCACCATTTTGGAAGGCGATCTTTGACTGTTTTGCCTGGTAGTTCTCGTCATTTTGTTCATTCGTCAAACGACGCATACGGTTCTCATTCGTGAGCAAAAGAGCCGCAATGGCAACGCCTGCACAGCACCCTAACACCACGCAACGCTTCCAGCCAATCCCAGCGAGCAACATCGTAATGCCGGCCAAAAAGCAAACAATCATCGTACCGCCAAAGTCGGGCTGCAGCAAAATCAAGACCACTACAGAAGTCAAAACGGCACTCGGAATTAGCACCCCATGCTTCCAACGCTCAATACGTCCCCCGACCTTTTCATAATAAGAGGCCATGAACATCACTATCATCAACTTTACAAATTCCACGGGTTGCACGCTCAATGGCCCCAAGCGAATCCAACGCAACGAGCCCTTTACAGCCTTACCCACACCTGGCACCTGCACTAATAACAAAGAAAGGATCATCACCCCAGCAATGGTCCACAAGACTGCTGGGCGCTTGTAAAAGTGATAGTCTGTGCGATACAAAATCAAAGCACCAACCACTGCGATCCCAAAGTAGACCAACTGCATAAAGAAGTGATGCATCACTTCATTGGATTGCGTCTTACCCGCATTTGCAATCACCAACACCCCAAACAGCGCTAAAAGCACTGTCAACACCATCATCGTATACGTCCAAAACTTTAACATAACCGCAAACGCTTCCTTAACCTTCTCAAACAGACCTTTACCAACCTTACAAACGCATTAAAAGCCTCGCTCCACGCGCACAACCCCTGTTTCTCACAGAAAAAAAGCGCGGGCGTGCCGCGCTTTTTTCATCATCCGCATTGCGGATTACTGCAAATTCACAGGCATCGGCACGCGAAGCGTGGTGCCAGGAGCCAACTTCGGATCTGCGGAATCATCAATGCCATTCAAAGCACGGAGTTCTGCGGGAGAAACGCTCCAGCGCATTGCGATCGAGAGCAAATCTTCGCCTTCCTTCACCACATGAACGCGTTCGCTTTCGACCACTGCAGGTGCAGCGTCAGCAGCGGGTGCGATGGGTTCGGGAGGAAGGAGCGAATCTTCGCCAGCCTGTTCAGGAAGTGCGGGTTCTTCCACAACGGGAGCCACGGGAGCTTCCACCACAGGAGCGGGCACTTCAACCTTTTCTTCAGCCTTCTTAGCAGGAGCAGCGGCCTTCTTTTCTGCGGGCTTTGCAGCCTTCTTAGCAGGAGCAGGCTTCTTGGTGGCACCAGGGATGGTCAACTTCTGACCGACCCAGATGGAGTCATTCTGCAAGTTGTTAGCGCTCTTGATTGCAGCCACGGTCACGCCATGCTTGAGGGCAATACCGCCGAGCACATCGCCAGACTTCACCGTGTAAACCACAGAACCTTCAGGGCGCTTTGCATTAGCGGGCAATGCAGAAGAAGCACGACGCTGAGCCTTCTTGTTGATATCCGTACCAGCAGGCAAATAGACCTTCTGACCGATCTTCAAGCCGTTGGGGTTCTTGCGGAGCGAGGGGTTCAAAGCCAAGATATCTGCGCGACGAACGCCGAAACGCACAGCGAGTGCGCTCACAGAGTCACCAGCCGTCACCGTATAAACTTCGTGCTGCGGATGCACGGGCTTCACCAACACAGGAGCCGGTGCAGGTGCGGGTTCTGCAACAGGTGTAGGTTCTGCAACAGGTGCGGGCGTCACTTCAGGCGTCACGGTAGGTGCGGGTTCTTCATAAACTTCAGTTTCAACGGCTCGCGTTTCTGCAACTGCGAGTTCCGTAGCTTCCATCTGGGACTGACGCTTAGCAGCATCTCTCTTCGTAGCACAACCAGTGAAAACTGCAGCAGTAGCAGCAGTCAAGCAAACAGCAACAAACGCTTGTTTCTTCATGTAAATCAACTCCAATAAAATTAGTCTTTGAGCGAACATTCACTCAACTCCCCAATTATAACACAAAGCCGCCTACTTTCTCAACATGGAAAATCGAGAATCTTACCTTCTAAACGCACTTTTTTCCAACGCAACGATACAAGACGCCAACACCGTCAAACGCGCGATTTTCACCTCAAAAGTATCACTTTTCGCCTTAAAATTATAGTTTTCACACTAATTGTACTAATAAATAACTTTTCCTAACTTATTGGGTGGCAATAACTTATTTCAAATAGTATTGTTGCCCAATATTTTTATAGTACAAAATGTACTAATCATCTATTTTCAGGACAATTATTGGCGAGACGAAAAGTAGTTCTGGAAAAATAGTACAAAACAGTTGAAAACTTTAACATCAAAGCCACAAAAAGACCGAGAGACACACACTCTCTCTTCTTATCTTCTCTTATCTATGTAACGCTTCGTGTACATTTCGGTAATGCTTCGAGCGTTACCCTTCTTTCATTTTGTTAACGTTGTGAGCGTTACCACCCTCTGCAAC
>JAZRAG010000120.1:0-38059 GCA_045634445.1 Candidatus Spyradenecus sp.
TCAGTCCTGCCGCGGCACGTCTTTATATGGATAACCTCGGCAAAAAGTCTGAAACGAACTCGGAAATCTCTGGTAAGCAGGAATGGATTGAACTTCCCGACCTCTATTCTCCGACCACAGACTTGGTTAATCCTGTCGCAATGCGTTCGATTGAATTCGCGAGAAAGAGCACGTTGAATGGCGGGTTCCTTACGTTTGAAGGTGCGCCTTTCTATGTAAATCCGTTGGTTTATGGTATGGCGGCCTCTTCACGTGTTGCGAATAAAACTCAGTATACGCAGTGGAAGCAGCAGATGATGCCTGGTGCAGCGGACTCAATCACGACCGCCTTCAACGCCATTTGGGCAAGCTCCATCATCTTCCCCTCGTCGACTCAGCTTGAAGCTTACGAGCTTGCTGACGTCAAGGATGGCCTTAAGGTTGACGATCCAAAGCAGGTTGCTCAGAATCGTGTCCTCGCACTCGAGTCTGCTCTGCTTCAACTTGACGCGGCTTATCGTCGTATGTTGATTGCCGCAAATCTGGATCGCCTTGTTAATCCGGCGAAGGACCTTAATCGCGACAAGGCTATTCGCCAGATTCGCGGTTTGGTGATGAACATTGACGGCTTGTTGAAGGACTTGGCTGAAGATGCTGCTGCAGGTGATCACTTGGGAGCAATCTTAACCGAAATGCTCAAGGATGGTGGCGAAACGCAGACGCTTTGGGCGGCTCGTAAGAATCAGATCTTGGCAGCCGTGAAGGCTGTTGCTCCGACAGTGGCAATCAATACGGTCTATGGCGAAATGACCGCGATTTCGGGTGTTACCTACACAGATGATTTGCGCGATGCATTTAACACTGTTGTTGACGACCCGAAGGCTTACGAAGAAGCTGTCGCTGCTTCGACGAATCCGCTCATTCAGGAACGCTATCGTAATGCGATTCGTGGTTTTAATGGTGGTTTCAACGGCGAAACGCTTCGCATGATGCCGACCTCTTGGCATTCGCCTGTGAAGTCTTTCCGTGAACGTAAGGAAAAGGGTACGGTCTTCTTGGGTACGCCCATTACCGAAGAGACTGTGTTGGGTGCGAACAAGCTTCCGCGCGATAGCCGCTTGCCGACGACCGACCCCTTGGTTGCAGATACCGACCATGACGGTATGGACGACTACTTTGAAGTCTTCCACGGTTTGAATCCGCTCTTGGGTGATATCGAAAACTCCTCTCATTCTGCAGAATCCATGGAATTGGACGTTATCGATGCCATGATTGATTTCACGCAGCCGCGCACTTCCAATGCGAATGTCTGCTATCAAGAAATCAAGCATGCAGGTACCAATGCCTTTGGTAATGAGACGCTTTCGAATACGTCTCCGACGGGCTATGACTACTATGCTTATCCTTGGATGGCAGGTTTGCCGCAGGCTGACCCTGATGGTGACGGTCTCTTGAACAGTGAAGAAGCTGTCAATCCTGTGACCTCTAATCCGTCACATTATGGTACTGACCCCTCTGCATTGTGGATGACGGACGCAACCAATCAGAACTCCTTCGTGGCGCGCTTCTATGGTTGCCAGAATGCAAACCTTGTAAAGGCTGGCGTGGGCGCTATTGATGCACTCCCGTTTGTGGGTAAGCCGAATGACAATGCTCCTACTGCGGGCGAATCGTGTCAGGCTTATGAAATCAACGAAGGTTATGATACCGATGGCGATGGTGTTAGCGATTTGGTTGAATTGACCTCTAAGACCATCCTCCGTGGCGATCCTCAGACGCTTCGCTCGCCGGACCGTCAGCAGGCAGCTTACTTCGGTGGTAAGGGTGTCCTCCAGACGATGGAAGATACGCAGTTCGGTCCTCAGATGCTTACGACCTTCACGGTTGAATGTTGGGTCAAGCCCGAGGGCGATCAGTTGACGAAGGATGTCATCTTGATTGACCGTCCTTGGCGTGCAAATGATTCGACAGAAGCTACGCTTGAAGCGCTTCGCCACAACTTCGTCCTTGGTTTGAGGAAGAAGGATGGCGTTGACGGCCTCTTCCCCTTCACCTACTACACGGGTGCAGGCACAACTGAAATGGGTACGCCTGTTGCAGTGCCTCAAGCCTCTCCGACGGTGGTCGCAGGTAAGGCAATCGTCAAGGAAGCGAATGCAGAGGAATGGCCTTGGACGCACCTCGCAGTGACGTATGATGGTGCACGCTTGGTCTTGTACGTGAACGGTGTGGAATCGGGCGCAGATTCTTGCGGTTTGATTCCTGCTAATGGCGTCTACTCGGTCTACATTAAGGAAGACGTCCTTCGTACGACCTTCCGTAAGGCTCCGATTATGGTGGGCGCGACTGCGGCTCAGACGTGGTTCTCTAGCCTCGGTGATCCCGAAGATGAAAGCCTCTTTGAAGAGTACTTCATGAATGGCTTCAAGGGCTTCATTGATGAAGTGCGTATTTGGAATGGCGCACGTACGATGGCGCAGATTGCGGATGCTCGTAGTCGTAACTTGACCCAGGCCGAATTGTTGACGATGCGCTTGAATGCATTCAAGACTCGTCAGAATGGTATGGGCTACTATGAAGCAAATACGCCTACCGAACCTTTGGCCATTTATACCTTCAATGACCTTCTCGCAGGGGCTCGTAAGGATGCTGATCCTACAATTCCTGACTCGAAGGCTACGGCCACGGATTACGCATGGGAACGTTTCCCTGGTGATCAGGTGACGGGTGATGACAAGGTGCCAGGCTCAATGATGTTCCGCCGTACAGGCTTCCGTGCAACGAAGAAGGCGATTGCGGATGCTGTTGCGGCTGGTACTGATCATCCGTTGAGCGCATGTACGTTCCCTGAAGAAACAGATCTCTTCACCTCTTACTACACCTTGACGGCTGCTAAGAACTTGCGTTCTGTGCAGTATGCGGAAAACCGTAACGCTGAAGCTCCTGCGTTGGCTACAGGTGATGCTCCGATTTCGGAATTCGTCCCCTTGGCGCATAACACGGTGGCTCACTTGCCGTTGGCAGACGTGCAGCGTGACAATGATCACAATTTTGCACCAGTTGAATTGAAGAAGGGTTCGCCTGATTTGAAGATGCCTTCCGGTAAGGCTGCGAACTTGAAGGTGGCTAACTCCTTCTATTGGTCGCCTTATCGCGCTGGTGACGAAGTCTCCATGACGCAGAACTATCAGGTGAAGACCACGGGTAACCCGTATGGTTATCGTTACCATGGTACAGTCTTCTTCGATGTTCAGGACTACTACACCCGTCCTGCGTTCTCTACGCAGGTGCCGACAGACCTTTTGGTCTATGGTGATGTCTTCTCGAAGTATGATTTTGTGACATGGGACGGTTCGCCCGCTACCAACCCTGAAGCCGCAAAGGGCTTGGAAGACACGACAACCTCGGATCCTGTTGTGGAAGGCGATGAAAACTGGTTCCGTCACCAGGATACGCCTTCTGCTGATACGGGTTCTAATCTGAATGATAAGCAGTTCTCGCAAGGTGCTCTTTGGCTCGAACAGAATGTTGCAGTTGGCCAGACGAAGGACTCTGATGGCGACCGTATGCCGAATTGGTGGGAAAATTACTATGGTCTCGATCCTGAAGACGCAGAAGGCAATAATGGTCCTCATGGCGATCAGGATGGTGACTTCCTCACCAACTATGCAGAACATCTTGCAAGCGCCAACCCGCAGAAGTACTCCACTGCAGGTAATGGAGTGCCGGACTACCAGATTCCGATTTGGTATCGTCGTGGTACCCCGACCTTCGGCTTGCTCTATACAGACAATGACTTCATGGAAGATCACTGGGAAGCCGTAAATCGTGCAACTCGACTTACGGTTGACCAACATGATGCTTATGCGGATGCAGATGGTGATGGTTGGAGTAACTGGGCTGAAGCACGTGCAAACTTCCGTACGGGTAAGCACTCTACCAATCCGAATGCAATCACGAGCATGTCCGCCTCCCAGGCTATTCAACTTGAAATGCCGACGCCTGCACTTCGTTTGACGGTTGATTACTTCGGTGACCAGAACGTCTACACGAATGCAACTGCAGAAGCTAAGATTATCGTCCACGCTTACACTGCTAAGGCAAACAACTCTGATCCTGATGCAGTGTTTGAATTGCCGCTCGTAACGAATGCCGCTGCAGAAGGCGCTACGGGCTTGACGAATAGTGCTGAGATTGGCGCTTGGAAGCCTGGTATTATGTCGGGTCATCTCCATATCGGTAACATTGTTCCTGGTTCGTTGCGCATGAAGTTCACGCGCCGCTACGATGGTAATGGTTCGGAACAGGACTCCACCTCTGGGGTGGCAGAGTTCAATATCTTGAGCGACACGGAAGTTGTTGGCGATGTGGCAGAATTGTATACGATGATGCCAGTTGAACTCTTGGATGATACAGGTACTGTGGTTGGTACTGGTTACGAACGTGAATTCGCAGGTTCGGTGAACTATCGTACGGGTGAATACACCTTGGACTTCACTGATGAAACCGTTTGGTTCCGTACGGGTTATGTGACAGACGAAAATGGTGTTGTGACCGAGTATGATCGCACCGAATTCGTTGGTGTTGCAACGTATAGCTACGGTGTCATCCCTGGTACGTCTAACACCTTTACGTTGGTGACCCCGCGTTCTGGTTATCTCAGAGAAGGTGCAAACAATTTCTTCGTCTTCGCTGACTTGAATGGTAACGCAACGTGGGATGATCGTGAACCCGCAGGCGTGACAGATCAGCGTGATGTGGAAATTGGTTTTGACCAAGTCAACGAAATTTTGCACGTAGCGCTCACGGAACAGGCTCCTCCCGGAACTGTCCGCGTGGACCTCTCTTCCATTCTTGGCGTATTGACGACTGAAAACACCTTCAATACCGCTATTCAGGGTGATACGTCTTCCTTGATTAACCCGACCACTGGCGATCCGCTCCAGCCTTCTCTCTTCACGGCAACAGCAAATTATTGGGTTGTTTTACGTGAGTTTGAACGCATTGGAACCTCCACTCAGGCTGAAAATCCTGGTTCGGAAGTGTACAAGCGTCAGTTCAATAAGAAGAAGCCTTACATTACTGAAGCAGAAATCTTCGGTAACGACGAAACGCGCAATGGCTTGCCTGGCTCAGAAGCCGTCAATCAGGTTGCTGCTTCGTATAAGGTTTACCTCTTGCCTGAAACGGTCTTGACCTCTGCAGAAGTGTGGCACCACTACAATATTTCTGTGGTGACAAACATCTATGGCATGTTGGACAAGCCGAGCACTTCGCTTGTTGCTCCTCAGGGTGGTACGTACTTGACGAATAGCGATCTCGTTTTCGAATGGAAGAGCAACGTTCAAGTGCCGACATTTGAATTGACCATTACGAAGATTGCTGATGGTGCGGGTAATTCTACTAACGCGATCGTTTACTCGAATAAGGAAATTCGTGGCGTCGCTCCTTCCGCAATGTCGAAGGGCACGGGTTCGGTGGAACAGTTTGTTTACCGTTACAAGTTGCCTCGTGGCATCGGCGAATTGAATGCAGAGTCTTCTGCACTCTTCGGTGACGGCGCGTATACTTATGCCTTGACCTTGAAGCCTTACAGTGGTGATGATGTCACGTTTGAAGGTAAGTTCAACATCCAGATGAACGCTTCTGGTGACGCAAACCTCTCTGAAATTGAAGGCGCTGTTAAGGATACATCCTTCAATGCTCAGGACTCTTACTATGTCCGTGCAAACATCCGCTACAATGGTGTGTTGAGCACAACGGAAGACTTCAACCTTCGTAAGATTATTGTGGAAGCGCACTATTCTGGTTCCTTCAATGGTAATCCTGTGGCATCGACTTCTGACATCCTCGTTTATGATGAGGAAAGCGCAAAGTCTGCTGCACTGAACCGTTGCGTGAAGATGGTGAAGGATACGATTTCTTCTGATCAGCGTTTCTTCTCGACTCGCTTTGATGTGGAACTTCGTGGCCTTGCAACGAATCGCCCCGTCTACTTGATGGCATACCTCGACTTGAACGGTAACGGTAAGCGTGATGTTTGGGAACCTTGGGGTTATGCAACTCAGGGCCTTGACGCTGCAGCAGGCTTCTACTTTGATCCGCTCGCAGTCACGCCTCAGGCTAGCGGCACCGCTTGGAATGCTGAGTTCTACATCCAGGACGTGGACGCAGACAGCGATAAGCTCTCTGATGCTTGGGAATGGCGTCAGAATGGCAATAGCGCGACTACGGGCAGCTTCTTCGATGATGGCACTAATAGTGGCTGGTGTAACACCTATGGTGGTGCACTCGGCGATCTCACAAAGAGCATGGCTATTTGGACGAAGGATGAGTTCAACAAGACTGCGCTCACTGCGTATGGCGCTCAGCTTTACGGCTTGAATGTCGTTGGTACGCCTGATGCAAATGGCGCTGTGAAGATTGAAGGTGTTGAAGATATGGCAGCAGCTAAGGAATTGATTGAACTCCTTGGTGACGATGTTGCACTTGATTTGATCAAGGACGGCTACTCTTCTTACGGCCTCACGGTCAATAGCATCACCTTTACGGGTGACTCGATTGCCTTGACTTGGGCTGTGGAATCTGCTGTGATGGCTGATGGTTCTGTCTATGACCTCACGGAAGTCTTCGCTGAAGGTAAGAACTATAAGGCTGTTTACTCTGTCTACGGTACCGATAAGATTGGTGGCACTTGGACGAAGATTAAGGATGTTCAGGTCTCTGGCGCATTGACTCCTTCGATCAACGTGCCTATCGCCGAAACCATCTTGAACGGCACTGAGCAGGCCACCTTCTTCAAGGTCATTCTCTCGGCAACTCCGATGGAAACGGTTCTTGAATAAGTAACCAAGGCTAATAAACATAAGCAGCACACCTTGCCGGTGTGCTGTTTTGTTTTATGTGCTGCCTTGTTTTAGGGTTATGGATGTTGCGATATCCTTCAGCTAAAAGAATTGGTTATATGTTTTTAAATATACGTTAGTGTTTGTCTTATAGGTTACTTTTGGAAAGGTGGTGAGAGGGTAGGCGTTCTCAATGTATGAGGTGAAACAAACGTATAGAGGGCGATGGATTAATATGCTTTAGGGATATGTAACGGCTAAGAATTGGGGGATTGTATAAACTATTTATTGCAGGCTGTTATAGTGTGCTATATGTTATTCAGAGAGTATGGTGATAAGTGGGTACTGTATGTAGAAACGTTAGAAATTGTCAGTCAAAACTCGGATAGACTAAAGGGGCGTTTAGATTTGTGGATTTATGTGACTTTATTAGGTATGACGTCTTGAAACGTTTTGACTAGAGGCTTGGCTTCATTGGCTTTAAATAGAAGCGTCTGTATTTTTAAATGAAAGATAGGGTATTGTTATAGGAGAGGGGTGTTGGCGTATTGAGTGAATAAGGAGGCTAACAGGAAGCTTATTTCTTTACGCAACTTTTGGTTTCTTAGGTGTAGGAAGGCTACTAAAAGCCATTATTTTCAATAGTTTACTTTTTTTACTTGACTTTCAAAGCGAAATAATCGATACTTTTATACCGATTATCTCATTTAACCCTCAAAGGAGATTGTTATGGCAACGAAGAAAGCTGCCCCGAAGGCTGCCGCAAAGGCGCCTAAGACTGCACCTGCTGCACCTGCAAAGCCGGTGGTCGACGAAGCTGCCCAGTTGAAGGAACTGGATGAATTGATGGAACGCGTGAAGAAGGCGCAGGCCATCTACTCGACTTATACCCAGGAACAGGTTGACAAGATCTTCCGTGAATGCGCTCTCTCTGCTTGCGCTCATCGTATTGAGTTGGCTAAGCTCGCAGTGGAAGAAACTGGCATGGGCGTGTTGGAAGATAAGGTGATTAAGAATCACTTCGCTTCCGAATTCATCTACAATTCTTATAAGGATGCTAAGACTTGCGGCGAACTCGAATATGACGCGACCTATGGTATCCGTCGTATCGCTGAACCTATCGGCATCATTGCTGGTATTGTTCCTACCACGAACCCCACCTCTACGGCTATCTTCAAGGCGCTCATCGCACTCAAGACCCGTAATGGTATCGTGTTCAGCCCGCACCCCCGTGCAAAGCGCGCTACTTATGAAGCTGCAATGATTATTCATCGTGCCGCTGTCCGCGCTGGCGCTCCTGAAGGCATCGTTGGCTGCCTCAAGGAACCCACGATGGCGATGTCTGCTGCTCTCATGCATCACAAGCACACCAACCTCATCCTCGCAACGGGTGGCCCTGGCATGGTGCAGGCTGCTTACTCTTCGGGTAAGCCTGCTCTCGGCGTGGGCGCTGGTAATACGCCTGCTCTCATCGACGAAACGGCTCACTACAAGATGGCGGTTTCCTCCATCCTCATGTCTAAGACGTTCGATAACGGCATGATTTGCGCTTCTGAACAGTCCGTAATCGTTGTGGATTCTCTCTATGAAACCGTTAAGAAGGAATTCATCGCTCGCGGTGCTTACCTCCTCAACGCTGCAGAACGCAAAAAAGTCGCAGCAACGATCTTCGTTGATGGCCGCTTGAATGCTAAGATCGTCGGTCAGCCTGCATGGAAGATTGCTGAAATGGCTGGTTTCTCTGTGCCGAAGTCTGCTAAGGTGCTCATGGGTGAAACCAAGGACATCACCATGGGTCCTGAAGAACCCTTCTCGCACGAAAAGCTCTCTCCTGTGCTCGCTCTCTATCGCGCCAAGAACTTCGAAGAAGGCGCAATGATGGCGAAGAAGCTTATCGAAGTGGGTGGTTTGGGTCACACCTCTGTGTTCTACACCAATCCTGCAAACACCGACCGCATCAAGTCTTACGGCACGATGCTTCCTACGGGCCGTGTGCTCGTGAACATCCCTGCTTCTCAGGGTGCTATCGGTGACCTCTATAACTTCAAACTGGCTCCCTCGTTGACGCTCGGTTGCGGCTCTTGGGGTGGTAACGCTGTCTCTGAAAACATTGGAGTGAAGCATCTCATGAACGTGAAGACAATTGCTGAACGCCGCGAAAACATGCTCTGGTTCAAGGTCCCGCCGAAAGTTTACTTCAAGTACGGTTGCTTGCCTTTCGCACTCCGCGAAATCAATGATCGCAAGCGCGCCTTCCTCGTGACCGATAAGCCGCTCTTCGACCTCGGTTACACCGAAAAGGTGACCTCTGTGCTCGAAAACATGGGCATCGACGTGGAAATCTTCTACGAAGTGAAGCCTGACCCTGACACAGACACGATTGAAGCTGGTCTCGCTCGCATGAACTCCTTCAAGCCTGACTTGATCATCGCTCTCGGCGGCGGTTCTCCGATGGACGCAGCTAAGATGATGTGGCTCCGCTACGAAAATCCTGAAGCAAAGTTCGAAGACATGGCAATGCGCTTCATGGATATCGAAAAGCGTATCTACACCTTCCCGAAGCTCGGTGCTAAGGCTATCATGGTGGCAATCCCCACCACCTCTGGTACCGGTTCTGAAGTGACGCCTTTCGCAGTGGTGACCGATTCTCGTACGCACAAGAAGTACCCGATCGCTGACTACGCTTTGACTCCGGATATCGCTATCGCAGATCCTGAACTCGTGCTCTCCATGCCTCGTGGCCTCACCGCTGCTTCTGGTATCGACGCACTCGTTCACGCTCTCGAAGCAATGGTTTCCGTCCTCTCCACGGAATGGACTAACTCCCTCAGCCTCGAAGCTATCCGCCTCGTCTTCAAGTATCTTGAACAGAGCTACACCGAAGGTGGCGCTAACCGCAAGGCTCGCGAAAAGATGCACTACGCATCCAACATCGCTGGTATGGCCTTCGCAAACGCCTTCTTGGGTCTCTGCCACTCCATGGCTCACAAGCTCGGTGCGAAGTACAACATTCCTCACGGTGTGGCCAACGCATTGCTCATCTGCGACATCATTCGCTACAATGCAGTTGAAAACCCCTCCAAGCAGGCAATCTTCCCGCAGTACACCTATCCGATGGCTCGCTCCCGCTACGCTCGCGTGGCAGACATCCTCGGTTTGGCCTACGGCAAGTCTGACGCTGAAAAGGTGGAAGCCCTCGTTAAGGCTGTTGAAGGCCTCAAGAAGGCTGTCGGTATCCCCGAATCCATCCAGGCTTGGGGCGTTCCGGAAGACGAATTCCTCCGTTACATCGACACGCTTGCAGAAGAAGCATTCGACGATCAGTGCACGCCGGCTAACCCCCGTTATCCTTTGATCGCTGAAATCCGCGAAATTTACTTGAAGGCTTACTATGGCCCCAAGTACAAGGCCGCTGAAGGCGCTCCTGCTATCGACTAAGTCGATTCGGACTAAACGAAACAAAAAGGGCATTCCGCAAGGGATGTCCTTTTTGTTGTCCTTTGAAAAGGATAAAAGCGCGTTACGTATTTTAGGTTCGATTTTAAAACGCGAGATTTCTTAAAATGTGATGGGTTTTGTAAAGGGGTAAAGGAGTAGGGGATGCGATGTAAAATAAGCCGTATAGAAGGCCTTTTTTAGGTCTATTTGAAAACAAGCCTTTTTGATCATCAAAACAACCTCTTTTGAATGTCAAAACAAGCCTTTTTGAGGATGGAAAACAAGCGCTTTTAAATTGGGGTTAAATTACGTGTTAAAACGCGATTCTGTTGTGTCTCATTCCGTGATTTATGATACAATGTATTGTTTTTAGAAAGGAAGCTATTTATGGCATTTATTTTGTTGGCAGCGAGCACGGCACAGATGACATTGGTTGAAGCTTGGAATTATGGCGGCTGGATGATGTGGGTGCTGGCAGGGATGAGCGTTGTGGGTGCAGCATTTTGCTTGTACTTTTTGGGCACGTTGCGCGAACGCGTGGTAGTGCCGCATCGTTTGCGTCGCGATTTGCCAAGTTATTTGTTGCAGGAAGATGTGACGGAAGCGCGCCGTTTGTGCGAAGATACGCCTTCTCCGCTCTCTGCAGTGATGATTGCCACGTTGGATGCCGTGCGTAATGCTCCTAAGGCTAGCGCAGAATTGATCTCGAAGGTGGCTGAAAGCGAAGGCGCCCGCCAGTCTGATATGATTCAGGGCCAGACGCAGTGGTTGCTTGAAATTGCGACGATTGCACCGATGGTGGGTCTTTTGGGTACGGTAATTGGTATGCTTTCTGCATTCGGTGCGGTGGCATCCGATGTGGCAGCTGCGAAGCCTACGCTTTTGGCGGCGGGTGTTTCTCAGGCAATCATCACGACGATTTTCGGCTTGATGGTGGCAATTCCTGCAATGATGATGTACGCATTCTTCCGTCGTCGCGCAGCAAAGTTGGTGGCTACGTTGGAAAGCTCTTGCGCAGAATTGGTTGCAGTTTTGAGCAGCAAGCACGCACAGGACTGAGGCGAGTATGAACTTTCGTCGTAGACAGCCTGCATTACCGCAGTTTCAGATGACCGCAATGATGGATGTGGTCTTCTTGTTGCTGTGCTTCTTTGTGACCTCTTCCGTTTTCTCGCAGTGGGAATACGAAGTGGATTTGACGCTCCCGAGCGCAAAGTCTGGCAATTCTTCAACGCGTTTGCCGGGCGAAATCATCTTAAACGTGGCGCAAGATGGCCGCGTAACGGTGAATGGTCGCGTGCTTCAGGGCGAAGCTTTGGATCGTTTGCTTTCGCAGGTGGCAGGGTATTTGCCTGACCAACCCGTTACTGTGCGTGCTGATGCCGCAACGCCTTACGCAGATTTCATGAAGGTGGTTGACGCTTGCCGTATGGCTGGCATTGCAAATATCTCGTTGGCAACGATTCAATCGGAAGCCTCTTCCGAAGGTGATATCCCCTTGCCGCCACCGCCTTCTGCGGAGACGTTCTAATGACAGGATGGCTTTTTGAAGCTTTGATGTTGCTGGCTTTTGGTGTAAGCTGGCCAGCATCCATTTCAAAATCCTTGCGGACGCGCTTTGTGCGCGGGAAATCTCCAGCGTTTATGATGATTGTCATTAGCGGATACGCTTGCGGCATTGTGCATAAACTCTTGAATCCGCCTGCAGCAGATGCAGGCCTTTTGGCGAAATACGTCTTGTGGTTGTACGTCATGGACTTACTCTTAGTCTCCACAGACCTCACGCTTTACTTCCTTTTCCGCAAAAACGAAGCCCCATGCGTGGCATAATAGAGCAGGGGCTACGAAGCAATGTTGCGCACGCTGCTATTAATCTTTGGCTTTGCTGGCGGGTGGTTTTGCCCGTGGTTAGCATCGCTTAAGCCATTAATGGCAGTGTTTTTGGCCTACATGCTCACCGTTGTCTTTTTGCGAATGCGCGTTTCACGCGAAACGTTAACGCGCCGGCATTGGTTTGTGCTTGTCACGAATCTGACCTTTCCCCTTCTGCTTTGGCAGGGATTATTGCTCTGCGGTGTGCCAGAACGTTTTGCGCAAGTGGCCTTTTTCACATCCGTAACGCCGACCGCTGCAGCTGCGCCAGTAATTGTTAATTTGCTTGGCGGGAGTATCTCCTTTGCGACCGTGGGCTTTTTACTGAGCACTCTCTGCGTAAGTGCGGCATTGCCATTTCTCATTCCGCCCGTTTTGCATCGTCCTGTTTGGGGAGAATTGCCGAGCGTCTTAACGGATGGTTCGCTCTCGCTGTGGGAAAGTGTTACCACGTTTGTAAACTGGTTAAGCGCACAACCTGCAGGCTTGATTCTCGGACGCGTCTTCTTCGTTACCTTGTTGCCAATGGTTTTTGCGCTTCTACTTCGTCGTAAATTTGGCGAACGAGCACGCGCTTGGGGGCAACGCCTAACGCCTTCCACGCTTTACGTGTGGGTAGGGTTAGTAGCAATTATCGCCTCCTCTGCCGCGCAGTCTCTCAAAGATCACGCAGCACAATTCCCCACTTCAGACGTGTGGTGGGTGATTGTCATTGATATTGCGCTCTGCATTGGCATGTTTGCATTTGGTGCATTATTAGGATATCCCAAGCATATTCGTGAGTGTTCGCAACTATTGGGGCAGAAAAACACCTCCTACACGACCTATCTTGCCTTCGCCTGCGATGCCCCCTTTGCCGCACTTGGCCCCGCTTTTTACGTCTTTTTCCACAATGCATGGAATGGAATACAGTTAATCTTCTATAAAGAGAAGCCCAAGAACTGACTCGAATTTGTTATACTTCCCCTTTGAAGGAGTTCATTATGGCAGGTTTTGATATTGATCGCGTGGCGCATTTGGCGCGATTAGACTTAACAGATGAAGAGCGTGCGACCTTTGGCGGTCAGCTCGAAACGATTGTGGCATACGTTGATCGTATTGCTGGCTTGGATGTGGCAGACGAAAAAGCCACCTTGCATGGCCACAGTGTGAATAATATTTTCCGTGCGGATGTGCCAGTAGCAGGCTTGGAAACCGAAGCCGCAATGCAGAACGCTCCTGAGCGCATTGAAGATGAAATCCGCATGCCGCGTATCGTGGAATAAGGAGTTTAAAGATGGAATTGCACAAACTCACCATCACTGAAGCACTCAAAGGCTTGCGCGAAGGCACCTTTACCTCTGTTGAATTGACGCACGCACTCATCAATGTGATGGAAGCTTCCCAGGCAGATATTCATGCCTATGTCACGATTGATGCAGCTGGCGCACTTGCTCAGGCCGCTGAATGTGACCGTCGCCGCGCCGCAGGGGAAGACCTTCCCATGTTGGGCGTACCAATCGCAATTAAAGACAACATGAATGTGATTGGCCAACCTTGCACTGCGTCCTCACGCATTCTTGAAGGGTATGTCGCGCCTTATGACGCTACTGTGATTGCAAAGCTTCGTGCCGCTGGCGCCGTCTTCCTTGGTCGCACAAATATGGACGAATTCGCACTCGGCTCTACAACGCAGACCTCTGGCTTCGGTCCTACTGAAAACCCCGTTGCACGCGGTTGCATTCCGGGCGGTTCTTCGGGTGGTAGTGCAGCAGCAGTGGGCGGTGATCTTGCCATTTGCGCATTGGGCTCTGATACGGGTGGCTCGATTCGTCAGCCTGCTTCTCACTGTGGCATTGTGGGTGTGAAGCCGACGTATGGTCGCGTTTCGCGTTATGGTATTGTGGCCTGCGCCTCTTCGCTTGACCAGGTCGGCCCCATGACCAAGACCGTTGAAGACGCTGCAATCATCATGAATGTCATTTCGGGTCGAGACCCGATGGACGCTACGAGCCTTGATGAAGAAGTGCCAGACTATACCACCGCTTGGAAGGATGCCGATCCTGAACAGCCTTTGAAGGGTATGGTCTTTGGTATTCCCACCGAATACTATGGCGAAGGTCTCGATCCTGAAGTGCGCGCCTTCACAGAAGCCGCAAAGCAGCGCGTACTTGCGCTCGGTGGCACGTTGAAGGAAGTCTCGCTCCCGCACTCGGAATATGGTATTCCGACCTATTACATTTGCATGACGGCAGAAATCTCTGCCAACCTCGCACGCTTTGATGGCGTTCGTTACGGTCAGCGCGTTCCTTGCGATGACGTGATTGAACAGTACAAGCGCACACGTGCAGAAGGTTTTGGCGCAGAAGTGAAGCGTCGTGTCCTCCTCGGCACCTTCGTGCTTTCAAGCGGTTACTATGACGCTTACTACAATCGCGCACAGAAGGTTCGCACCTTGATTCGCCGTGACTTTGAACAAGCTTTCGCAGAATGCGATGCATTGCTCTCGCCTGTTACGCCCGAACCCGCTTGGCCGCTCGGCGTTTATCAGGACGATCCAATTCGCAACTACCTTTCTGACGTGCTTACCGTAGGCGTCAACCTCGCAGGATGCTGCGCTATCGCGATTCCCGCTGGCACCACAGAAGCTGGCAAGCCCGTGGGTATTCAGTTGATTGCACCCAATTTTGGCGAAATGACGCTTTTCAAAGCCGCTAAAGCCCTGGAACTTCCTCGCGCCTAAGGAGATTTAAAAGATGGAATACGAAGTTGTCATCGGGCTTGAAACCCACGTTCAGTTAAAGACGACCACCAAGATGTTCTGCGGTTGCAGCACCGCCTTCGGTGCGAGCCCCAATGCACACGTTTGCCCTGTGTGCCTTGGTTATCCTGGTGCATTGCCAGCGATGAACCAAGAAGCCATTCGCTACACCGTGATGGCAGGCTTGATGCTCGGCTGTAAGATCGCCGATTACGCGAAGTTTGACCGTAAGAACTACTTTTACCCAGACTCTTCCAAGAACTACCAGATTACCCAGCTTGACTACCCGCTCTGCTTAGGCGGTGGCGTGGAAATTCAGGGTATGGATGGCAATAAGAAGACTGTGCGCATCCACCACATCCACTTGGAAGAAGACGTGGGCAAATTGACTCACCGTGCAGGCTGCTCTGGTGTTGACTTCAACCGTGCAGGCACGCCTCTTATGGAAATCGTCTCCGAACCAGACATGCGCTCTGCAGATGAAGCCATCGCATATCTCACAGCTCTTCGCGAAATGATGATTTATGCTGGCGTCTCTGAATGTAACCTTGAAGAAGGTAACATGCGTTCTGACGTCAATATCTCCATTCGCCCCAAGGGCCAAGAAGCCTACGGCACGAAGATTGAAATTAAGAACATGAATACCTTCAGCGGTATTCACGCAGCATTGCTTTACGAAATTGAACGTCAAAAGGCTGCATGCGACGCAGGTCAGGCGCTTCGCCAAGAAACCCGTCGTTGGGATACCGACGCAGGCGAAACAACCGTAATGCGTTCGAAGGAAAACTCCGACGACTATCGTTATTTCCCCGAACCCGACTTGATGCCGATCGCTCTTTCCGCAGAACAAGTCGCAGAATGGGCCGCTGCACTTCCCGAAGCCCCCGCTAAGCGTCGCGAACGCATGATTGCTGAATACGGCATTCCTGAATACGATGCCGGCGTGCTTTCTGCAGACCGCGCGCTCGCTGACTTCTTTGAAGCCACGGCAAAGCGTTGCGGTAATGGCAAACTTGCCTCCAACTGGGTCATGGCAGAAGTCCTCGCCCTCACGGCAAAGACTGGCACCGAACTCGCAGACTCCAAGCTCACCGCTGAAGCACTCGGTGACCTTCTCAAGTTGCTTGAAGGCAAAACCATTAACGGCCCCACCGCTAAGGCTCTTCTCCCTGAACTCTTTGAACAGGGCGGTGATCCTGCAGCGATTGTGAAGGAGCGCGGCCTTGGCCAGGTTTCCGATACAGGCGCAATTGAAGCCTTCGTGGACGCAGTTCTTGAGGCCAACCCCAAGGTGGTCGCCGAAGTTAAGGCCGGTAAGGGCGCTGCAATCGGCTTCCTTGTGGGTCAAGTCATGAAGCAATCCAAGGGCAAGGCTAGCCCGCAGATGGTGCAGGAACTCCTTCGTAAGAAGTTGGCCTAAACTATTTCACAATAGCATTAAAACATCGGACGTCCTCCTTGGGCGTCCTTTGTTTTTTAGGAAAGACTCCTTCATGTCTCTAATATAAAAAGCACGACGCTAAAACGTGTTCAAAAGGTAGAAATAAACCTGCTTGTGAAAAGATTCTTCATAACGTTGCCTTAAAAGAGTGAAAGTATGTAGACAAAATGTTTAAAGAATCGTTGTTTCCGCGCGGAGATTGAATATAGACCTTCCCCGTGTCCCTAAGGTTACGAGTTTTCTCTTCTAAAAGCTAAGACCTCATGGAAAAGCGTGTAAAGCGCTCTTAATAGAGGGTGTAGGGTAGGTGACAAGACGCATCTTTCCTGTTTTGAGAACGAAAAGAGCTGATGTCGCTGACGAACTCAACCCTAATCTAAAATCAATTCCATTGGATTCAGCTTTGAATTCCATTGGATTTGAAATTGACTTGAGGCTTATGAATTTTCCGTGTTTTTGTACTAATTTTCTAGAAATGCAATAGTACAAAATGCATAGCCCCATACTAATTTTTGAGAATACAATTTAGTCCAAAGATATGTAATTGGAATGCAATGGCATACGGGGAAAACGCATTACGCCTCACGTAGGATAATCAATGTAAAAATGATAATGTAGATTAGATAAAGCCGAGCCTAAGCGGCTTTGCACGCTCAGCTCCGTAGAGGCGTCAAGAATTTAGCCATGAGTGAAACCCGCGGCTTAGGCACGCATCAGCGTATGTCTCGCAAACGCTACTCGTCTCGCACCAGCGGTTCCTGGCTTAGCAAGCCGCTGAGTCCTTGGCGGTGGCTAACAGACTATCCCGCATAGCGGGACGCTGATAACCGCGCGCCGTCAAGCGCTAATGGCATCGCAAAGCGTTAGTCTCTCATCTCCATAATGAGACCTCCCCAAAGAGGACGGTCTTCGTTTGGCCATTTCTTTGCTTGGATAGCCGCCTCCCACTCCTTTTTATATCTGGAAGGATAATACCCTTTGGCAGGAGTTTTTATTAAGTTGAATTCAACAATATCCTCCGCTGTTGGTGGCGGACCTTTAAAAATAATCGTACCGTCGAGGAGGCCAAATGCAGTCTTTCCTATTTTTTTGACGCTTGCAGGAATTGTAACTGTTCTCCCTGAGCCGTTAAGCCACAAGGCGTCGCCCTCGATTGAAATCACCCCTTCTGGAATCACGAGATTTGAGTTCTTATTCTTTACAGTATCTTGGGCCGTGATCAACCTCTTACCATCCTTAGAGTAAAGAATCCCATCGACCAATTTGTAATTTGGATTATCAAGTTCAATGACTGTTGCAGAAAAAGCACCCTGACCAATATTTTTCACACTCGGCGGGATTTTAATTATTTTAAGCCCGCCGAGAGCATAATCATCTATCGAAACAACACCTTGCGGAATGTTGATACAATCTTCTATTCCATCCATAGACAGCTTAATTAGCCGCTTGCCGTCCGTAGAGTAAAGAATCCCATTGACGACTTTAAAATTAGGATTTTGGGGATCCACTGTAATTGACTTTACCGGCCCAACGAAAGCCCCTCTCTTAATTACTTTAACACTTGCAGGAATTGTAATTGAAGGGAAGCCGAACCTGCCGTAGTTATCAAACGCATGCGCTTCAATTGACTCCACACCATTAGGAATGATGACATGATTAGGAGTACTAGGAGTACCCAAAAAGCAACCCAAAAACGCATAAGGTCCAATAGACGTAACTTTTCGACCACCCAGCTTCGCCGGAATCACGATTTCTGAGTCCCTTAGTGGTTTTATTGCGGAAGCAGACCATAATTTGCGCTCAGAATCAACGAGTGGCCGTGAACGGGTATTCCAGTGTGTATGGTATTTAGAATAAATCCCCACCAACTTATCGTGTTTTTCCTCCCACTTAATCCATTCCTCCTCAGTAAGCCCTTCCTTTACGCCAAGCGTAATCTTACCTTTTACATCCGTATAAACCCACAACTGGTCGTTCACGATTGTAGCTTTTACGTTCGCCATTTGGACCGTTCTTTTCGGTTGCTTCTGCTTTTGCGCAGACTGAGCTCGCCCAAATGCAGGACGTGCGCCATAAAGCGCTGTCATCACCCCGCAAAGAAAAAACATTAAAACGCTGAGAGCCTTTTTCATACGCCTTCTCCATAATTCAAGTCAAATCATACCCATAAAATAACATAAACCATTGGGGGGAACAAGATTTATTTACTATGAATTTATCCCGCTTTTGTACTAATTTTAGAGAAATGCAATGGTACAAAAAGCATAGCCCCATACTAATTTTTTGGAATGCAATTTAGTCTCAAAATAAGCAATTGGAATTCAATGCCATACGGGGAAAATGCATCACTCGGTTCGTAGTACAATCAATGAAAAATTGACTTGAGGCTGAAATAAGATTTGAGTGCGTGCTAAAAGGGGTATTAAAGTAGACAAAAGGGGGTCGCAAGTCGTTAAATGAGCGTTTTTAGTATCACGCTTTTAGGAGAAAACAGAGTTGAACGGGGTGATTTTAAGATTCTTTAGATGGGAACGCTGAGAGTCGAGGATTTGATATAATAAAAAGGAGTAACGGGGAAAACGCCGTAGCGCGTTGCGATAAAAGGTTTGATGAGAAGAGAGAGGGGTGTCAAATGAAATTAGTGATTGCGATGATGTTTGCAGGCGGAGTAGGGGCGCTTTTGCGTTATGGATGTGTGCGTTTGTTTGCTTGTTCTGGGGTGGAGTTCCCTTGGGGGACGTGGGTTGTCAATATCTTAGGCGCATTTGTCGCAGGCGCTGCATTTGTCTTTTGTCGAGCGAAGTGGCCAGCGGAAACATTTTGGGTGCCAGTCTTTTTTGTTGGCTTTTTGGGTGCGTTTACGACCTTTAGCACTTTTGCGCTTGAAAGTGTGCAGTTTTTAATGGCGGGTGAGTATAGGAAGTTTGTTTTTAATTTGGTTTTGCAGAACGCAAGTGGGGTAGGAGCGGTGTTTGGTGGGATGGTTTTGGCTAAATTTTTATTGCGATAACCAAAAAGATTGAACAAAAAAGCAGAAATTCTCTTACCTATATAATATAACGCGCGCGCGAGGAAAAAAGTTCAAAAAGATGAAAAAGGGGCTTGCGAAGTGTGTTGGATGTGTGGTATATTGATGTTCCCTTTTGGAATAAGAAGGCAAATTGTAGCTCTTTGACATCATTTGGTCCTGAATCGGACGTATAGAGGAAAACATGACAACAGGCATGGAACAGATTCGCAACATCGGCATCGTCGCCCACATCGACGCGGGCAAGACGACGACGACTGAACGTATCCTCTTTTACGCTGGTACAACGCATCGTCTCGGTAACGTTGACGAAGGCAATACCGTAACGGACTGGATGATTCAAGAACGTGAACGCGGCATCACGATTACTTCTGCCGCAATTACCTGCGCTTGGCGCGACACCCAAATCAATTTGATCGATACCCCTGGGCACGTTGACTTCACCATGGAAGTCGAGCGTGCCCTTCGTGTGCTTGATGGCGCTGTAGGCGTCTTCTGCGCAGTGGGTGGGGTGCAGCCTCAGTCGGAAACGGTATGGCGCCAGGCTAACCGTTACCACGTTTCTCGCATCGCTTTTGTAAATAAGATGGACCGCATGGGTGCTAATTTTGACCGTGCTGTCGCAGAAATGCGTGAAAAGTTGGGCGCAAATGCTGTGCCAGTGATGATGCCTGTGGGCGCTGCTGACACCTACGCAGGTGAAATTAACTTGATTTCCCTTTCCTATCGTCGTTATTTGGATGAAGAAGGCAAGACCTTTGAAGACGTCGCCGTGCCGGCAGAGTTGGCAGATGCAGCTCAGGCAGCTCGCGATGCACTCTTTGAAGCGCTTGCAGAATCCGACGATGAATTCATGGAAGCTTATTTGGAAAATCCGGAACAGGATGAGGCAGCGGTTCGCGCAGCAATTCGTCGCGCAGTCGTGGCTCAGACGATGGTGCCGGTTTTCTGCGGTTCTTCTCTTCGTAACAAGGGCGTGCAGGCACTTTTGGACGGCATCGTGGACTATTTGCCCTCTCCAAATGAACGCAAGGCTCCCATTGGTACGAATGTGAAGACTGATGCAGACGAAGAAATTGAGATGGCGGCTTCTGCGCCTCTCTCCTCACTCGTCTTCAAAATCGCTACCGATCCCTACATGGGTCGTCTCTTCTTTGTGCGCGTCTATGGCGGTGCACTCAAGAAGGGCCAGAATGTTTACAATCCTCGTACTCGCAAGCGCGAACGCATTATGAAGCTCTTGCGCGTGAAGTCTGACGACGAAGAGGAATTGGAAGTTTTGGAAGCAGGCGACATCGGCGCAATCGTAGGTCTCAAGGACGTTACCACGGGCGATACCCTCTGCGTGGAAAACCGTCCGGTGGCCTTGATGGGTATCACGGCTCCAGAACCCGTGATGTTCATGGCGATTGAACCCAAGAGCACGGCAGAAAAGGATAAGTTGATTGCAGCTTTGGATCAGCTTGCCGCAGAAGACCCCACCTGCCAAGTGCGCACCGATGCAGATTCTGGACAGAAAATTTTATGCGGAATGGGCGAACTCCACCTGGAGATCCTCGTTGACCGCTTGAAACGTGAGTTCAATGTAATGGCAAATACAGGTAAGCCGATGGTTTCCTACTACGAAACCGTATCGGCCACTGCCCGCCAAACGTACACGTTTGACCGTGAAATCGCCGGGCGTCGACACTACGTGACGCTGACTTTGGAGGTTTCTCCGATCGAACGCGGCAAAGGCCGACAAGCAGAAGTTGCAAAATCTGCACTTAAACGCTTGCCAAAGCCGGAGTATTCTGCTATTATAACGAACGCTTTATTTGACGCAATAGCGACTGGCGTGCTCGCACGCTTCCCGATGACGGACGTAAAAGCCGAAGTTGTAGATTGTGTCATTTTGGACGAAGAGACCGCTTCAGACGTCGCTTTCAGGAGCGCCGCCGTTATGGGATTCAGAGAAACTGCGCTTGCAGCGCAACCTGAATTGCTGGAGCCTATCATGTCCCTCGACATCGTAACGCCACCGGAGTACGTGGGTGACATTATGGGGGACATTAACAGCCGCCGCGGCCAAGTGTGCGACATGGACATGAAGGGCGACCTTCAAAACGTCCGCGCACGAGTGCCTTTGGCGGAACTGTTCGGGTACGCTACGGCGATCCGTTCGCTCTCACGCGGACGAGCCAGCTACACGATGGAAACCGGCGCGTTCGCTGTGGTGCCTAGAACAGTTAAAGAAGAACTACTCAACAGGTAATGTGAGAATGCAAAGTCAACGCATACGCATTCGCTTGCAGGCGTACGACCACAAGGTGCTGGACCAGGCCGTTGGTGCGATCCTCGACACGGCTATCAGCACGGGTGCGCAGATTGTGGGACCCATCCCGCTTCCGACCCGTATCGAGCGCTTCACCGTGAACCGCTCTCCGCACGTGGATAAGAAATCCATGGATCAGTTCGAGATGCGCACACACAAGCGCTTGCTCGATATCGTGGAGCCGACGGCTAAGACCGTCGATGAGCTCAAGAAACTGAACCTGCCCGCCGGCGTGGACATCACCATTCGCATCTAAAGGAGTGACCCATGCAAGGCTTGATTGGCAAGAAAATCGGCATGACCCAGGTTTGGGACGACAATGGTGTCGCGGTTCCCGTGACCGTCATTGAAGTTGGCCCCTGCCCGGTCGTCCAGGTTAAGACCGTCGAGAACGATGGCTACATCGCTGCTCAGCTCGGCTTCGTGCCCCAGAAGGCACAGCGCTTGAGCAAGGCTGCACGCACGCGCTTTGAAAAGGCCGGCGTTGAAACCCAGAAGATCCTCGCGGAATTCACCCCTGATAGTGCAGACGAAGTGAAAGCCGGTGACATCATCACCGCAGCCGCCCTCGAAGGCGTCGCTTACGTCGATGTGCAGGCAACCACCAAAGGCCGCGGTTTCGCAGGCGTCGTCCGTCGTTTCGGCTTCGCTGGCGGTCCTCACGGTCACGGCGGTCACTCCAAGCGTCGCCCCGGCGGTATCGCTGCTCGTGACCTCCCCGGCTGGGTTGAAAAAGGCAAGAAGATGCCCGGACACATGGGCTGCGTGGTTCGCACCACCCAGAACGTCCGCGTGGTCAAACTGATTGCAGAAGAAAATTTGATTCTTCTTCACGGCGCAGTCCCCGGTCCTAACGGTGGCATCGTCCGTGTTACGAAGGCTCTCAAGAAGGCTTCCAAGTAATGAGCACGATCAAAGTTTATGACAAGACCGGTGCAGCAACGGGCGAAAAGTCCATTGACGCTGCACAGCTCGTTCTCGACCGTGGCGAACAGGCAGTCAAGGATGCCGTCGTGGCAATCCTCAATGGCTACCGCGCTGGCACGGCCAAGACGAAAAACAAGTCCGAAGTTTCCGGTACCGGCAAGAAGCCCTGGAAGCAGAAGGGCACCGGCCGTTCTTCCTTCGGTAGCTCGCGCAACCCTGTGTGGCGCGGCGGTGGTGTGGCATTCGGCCCCGTCCCCCGCGACTACTCCCAGAAGGTGAACAAGAAGGTCGCAGCTCTTGCATTTGCTCGCGCACTCAGCGACAAGATCGCCGCCGGCGAACTCGTCCTCGTTGATGCGCTCGCATACGATGAGCCCAAGACCAAAACCGCTGCGGCTATGTTCAAGGCTATGGGCATTGAACGCTCCTGCCTCGTGATCGTCGATGACGACGCAACCAGCACGGACGCAAATGACAACTTCTTCCTCGCTGCTTCCAACCTCCCCAACGTGAGCTTGGCTGCTGCTGGCGAAACTGATGTCTATATGCTCTGCCGCTACAAGACCATCGTGGTCACTGAAAAGGCCTTCGAAGCACTCCTCGCTCGTATGGCTCGCGTGACCGGAAAGGCTGACAAGTAATGACCACGATCATCCGCAAGGTCTCCGTGACGGAGAAGGGCGCTATCATCGGCGCTAACAACCAGTACATGCTTGAAGTCGCTCCTTCCGCGACCAAGCCCGAAATCCGTGCTGCAGTCGAAGCACAGTTCGGCGTCCACGTTACCAGCGTGAACACCGCTAACTACCGCAGCCGCACGGTCTCCACTCGCACCCGTCGCACCACCTCTACGCAGGCATGGAAGCGTGCAATCGTCACGCTCCGCGATGGTGAGCGTATTGAAATCGTTTAAGGCCAAAGGACATCCTATCTATGGCATTGAAGAATTACAAAGCCCGCAGCCCAGGCATGCGCTTCCGCGTGTCTCAGGTGCGCACCCACCTCTCCAAGGAGAAGCCGGTTGCACACTTGACGCTTGCCAAGAACAGCTGCGCAGGCCGTAACAACACCGGTCGCATCACGGTCCGCCATCGTGGCGGTGGCGTTCGTCGCCGCTTCCGCATCGTGGACTTCCTCCGCGACAAGCATGGCATCCCCGCTAAGGTCGCCGCCCTCTGCTACGATCCTAACCGTACCGCTAACCTCGCCCTCTTGAACTACGCTGACGGCGAAAAGCGCTACATCCTCGCCCCCGAAGGCCTCAAGGTCGGTATGACCGTGGTCTCCGGCCCCGAAGCAGAACCTGTGGTGGGCAACGCCCTTCCGCTCGAAAAGATTCCGCTCGGTTTGGCGATCCACAACGTTGAGCTCGTCCCTGGCAAGGGCGCACAGATGGTGCGTTCCGCAGGTACCAGCTGCACCCTCATGGCTCGCGCTAACGGCATGGCAACGCTCCGTTTGCCCTCCGGCGAAGTGCGCATGGTTTCCGTGGCTTGCATGGCCACCATCGGTGCAGTCGGCGAAGGCGACTGGTCCGGCGTTAAGTTTGGTAAGGCTGGCCGCAAACGCCTCCTCGGCATTCGTCCGACGGTCCGCGGTGTGGCTATGAACCCTGTCGATCACCCGATGGGTGGTGGTGAAGGCCGCACCTCTGGTGGCAGCCATCCTCGCAGCCCCTGGGGCAAGCTCGCCAAGGGCGGCAAGACTCGCAACCGCCGCAAGAACAGCAATCGCTTTATTGTCAAGCGTAGAAAGTAAGACACCACTATGGCACGTTCTATTAAGAAAGGCCCTTACGTTGAAGATTCCCTCCTGAAGAAGGTGGAGAAGATGAACGAATCGGGCAAGAAACTGCCGATCAAGACCTGGTCGCGCCGCTCGATGGTGCTCCCCGAATTCGTCGGGCACACCTTCGCTATTCATAACGGCAAGCAGCACATGCCGGTGTTCATTACCGAAAACATGGTCGGTCACCGCTTGGGCGAATTTGCTAACACCCGCACCTTCAAGGCCCATGGTGGCCTCACTGAGAAGGCTGGACGCTAAGTAAGGAAGAGGGATAACAATGGAAGTTAAAGCCATCGCCCGCAACCTTCGCATCTCCGTGCGTAAAGCACGTCCCATTGCTCGTCGTGTGCAGGGCCTCAAGCTCGCAGACGCTCTCGCAGTGGCAGATTTCAGCACGTTGAAGGCTGCACGTTTCCTCGCTACCGCTCTGCGCTCTGCAGCAGCAAATGCGAAGAATAACAACAACTTGGACCCCGAAACGTTGACGGTCAAGAAGGCCGTGTTCGACGAGGGCACCCGCATGAAGCGTTATTGGTGCGGTGCTCGCGGTAGCGCCAAGCCGATTCAGAAAAAGCTCAGCCACGTCACCGTGGTCCTGACGAACGAGTAAATTAGGAGCCTACCTTGGGACAGAAAGTTAACCCTATCGGCTTCCGCATTGCCCTCAATAAGCAGTGGCAGTCGCGTTGGTTCGCTAAGAAGCAGGACTTCGGCTTGAACCTGGCCGAGGACAATCAGATCCGCGAGACCGTGCGTAAGGCAATCGAAGGCGCCGCAATCACCAAGATTGCAATCGAGCGCTATGCCAACCGCGTCCGCGTCATCATCTTCACCGCCCGCCCCGGCGTCATCGTCGGTAACAAGGGTCAGGAAGTTGAAAAGCTCAAGGCCCGTTTGGCTAAGAGCACTGGTAAAGAAATCTACCTGGACATCCAGGAAGTACGCACGCCTGATGCAAACGCCCAGCTCGTGGCCGAAAGCATCGCTCAGCAGATTGAACACCGTATCGCAGCTAAGCGCGCTATCAAGCGTGCAGAAAAGACCGCGATGGACCTCGGCGTTGACGGCATCAAGATCCGTTGCGCAGGTCGTATCAACGGTGCAGAAATCGCTCGCGTGGAATGGAGCAAGAAGGGTAAGGTCCCCTTGCACACCTTGCGTGCTAACATCGATTACGGCTTTGTGGAAGCCAACACCCCCGCTGGTAAGATCGGCGTAAAGGTGTGGATCTGCAAGCGCGAAGACTTCCAGCCTGCCCGCCAGCAGCGCGGCGGCGAACGCGGAAGGAGGAATTCTTATGCCTCTCATGCCTAAACGCGTAAAGCATCGTAAGGTCTCTAAGGGCTCTCGTAAGGGCTTCGCGACCAACGGCGATAAGCTCGCATACGGCGATTACGGTATCAAGGCACTCGGCCGTGGCTGGGTGACCAACACTCAGATCGAAGCCTGCCGCGTGGCAATCAACCGCCACATGAAGCGTAAGGGCGACCTCTGGGTCCGTATCTTCCCCGATAAACCCGTCACTAAGAAGCCTATCGAAGTGCGTATGGGTTCGGGTAAGGGTAACCCTGAATTCTGGGTTGCAGTCGTCCTCCCCGGCAAGGTGCTCTTTGAAGTGGGTGGTATCCCTGAATCCTTGGCTCGCGAATGCTTGCGCCTCGCCGACACTAAGCTCGGCATCCGTACGCAGCTCGTTACCCGCTAATCGGAGATTGCCCAAATGAAGATCGCTGAAATCAAAGAAATGGACGTTGCAGGTATCGCTGCTCTTATCCGCGATAAGGAAGCAGAATTGACCTCTCTTCGTCTGAAGCACAACTCCACCCAGGGGATTGAAAACCCCGGCCGCATCACAACTTTGCGTAAGGAAATCGCTCAGTTGAAGACCGTGGCTAACCAGAAGAAGGTGAATCAATGAGCGAAACTACTGTCGAACGCGCTTCGCGCAAGGTGCGCAAAGGCACCGTCGTCAGCAAGTCCGGCGACAAGTCGATCATCGTGCGCGTTGAACGCCGCCTTTTGCACCCCGTGTACGGCAAGGTCGTGAAAGCTTTCAATAAGTTCCACGCCCATGACGAAGAAAACACGGCAAAGGTTGGTGACACCGTCGTGATCATGGAAACCCGTCCTATGAGCAAGACCAAGCGCTGGCGTTTGGTCTCCGTAGAGGAGAAGTAAGCCATGATAATGGAAGAAAGCAAGCTCGTCGTTGCGGATAACACTGGTGCTAAGATCGCTAAGTGCTTCCGCGTGCTCGGCCAGCGCAAGCGTACCGCCGGTGTCGGTGACATCATTCGCGTTTCCATCCAGGAAGCGACCCCCACAGGCGCTGTCAAGAAGGGTCAAGTCTGCTTCGCACTCATTGTGCGTACAGCTCAGCCTTTGGCACGTCCTGATGGATCTTATGTGCGTTTCGATCAGAACGCTTGCGTCATCGTTGACGCTAAGCACAACCCGATGGGTACGCGCATTTTTGGACCTGTTGCACGTGAATTGCGTGAAAAAGGTCAGATGAAGGTCATCTCCCTCGCACCCGAAGTGGTGTGAGGCGGGAAGACCGCTTCGTGACCGCAGGTAATACGTAAGCGTAAGCCGGGAAACCCTTAGGAAGAACGGGACGTTTACGAACTGCGTTTGTTACAACAGCGAGTTACGGAATAAAAAAATGAGTATCGCAAGAATCAAAAAGAATGACACGGTGATCGTGATCGCCGGTGCAGACAAGGGAAAGACCGGTAAGGTCCTCTCTGTGAGCCCCAAGAAGGGCACCGCTCTCGTTGAGGGCTTGCACTTGGTGAAGAAGACCATCCGCCGCACTGAGCAGACTCCTCAGGGTGGTATCGTGGAGCGTGAAGCTCCGATTCAGATTTCGAACCTGATGCCTTATGACGCTGACGCTAAGCGCGGCAGCCGCATCAATCGCACCAAGAATGGTGAGACCGCGGTTCGTACCCTCAAGACCTCCGGCAAGGCGCTGGACTAAGGAGCAGAGACAATGGCCAATTTGAAAGAGACCTATGTCAAGGAAATCGTTCCCGCGCTTCAGCAGAAGCTCGGCGTTTCGAATCCCATGCTCGTGCCGCGTCTGACCAAGATCGTGGTCAACATGGGCTTCGGCATCGTGGAAAAAGACACCCAGAAGCAGATTGTGCACGACCTCGAAGCAATCACCGGCCAGAAGGCTGTGCTTTGTAAGGCCCACAAGAGCATCTCTAACTTCAAGCTCCGCGAAGGCATGGTAATTGGCGCGAAGGTGACCCTCCGCGGCAACCGCATGTACGAATTCGCAGAACGCTTCTTCAATGCTACCTTGCCGCGCATCCGCGACTTCCGTGGTGTGCCGACCCGTGGCTTTGACCAGGCGGGCAACTACACGATGGGCTTGAAGGAATATGTGACCTTCCCCGAAATCACTGCCGTGAGCTCCGCTTCCGGTATGGATATCACATTTGTTACCACTGCCACAAACAAGGAAGCTTCCAAGGCGCTTCTCGAAGCCCTCGGTATGCCCTTCGTTGGCCGCTAAGGAGTAAAATACAATGGCTAAGACTTCTTTGATCGTCAAGGCATCGCGCAAGCCTAAGTTTGCTGTCCGCGCGTATACCCGTTGCTCCCGTTGCGGTCGTCCCCACAGCGTTATCCGCAAGTTCCGCCTCTGCCGTCTCTGCTTCCGCGAAATGGCACTCAATGGCGAAATTCCTGGTGTTACTAAGGCCAGCTGGTAAGAGAGAGGATTCACGAAAATGATGACTGATCCCATTTCCGATATGCTGGTGCGCATCCGCAATGCGCAGAAGGCACGTCACCCCGAAGTGAGCATGCCCGGCTCTCGCATCAAGGGCGAAATCGCTCGCGTGTTGAAGGAAGAAGGTTACATCGCTGACTACACCATGACTGGCGACGTCAAGCGCACCCTCACCATCGACTTGAAGTACAGCGACAAGGCTGAACCCGCAATCCGCGGCCTCGAGCGCGTCTCCCGCCCCGGTCTCCGCCGTTTCTGCGGTTACACCGACATCCCGACCGTCCTCGGTGGCTTGGGCACTGCAGTGCTCAGCACCTCTGGCGGCATCATGAGCGGCAAGACCGCCCGCGAGCGCAAGCTCGGTGGCGAATTGCTTTGCACCATTTGGTAAGGAGCTAGAACAATGTCTCGTATTGGTATTCAGCCAATCACCGTTCCTGCTGGCGTCACCGTTACGGTCGTCAATGGCAACGAAGTGACTGTTAAGGGCCCCAAGGGCGAACTCGCCCGCGTCTTCCAGAAGGGCATCACTGTCGCCGTCGATGGTAGCACGATCACCGTTACCCGTTCGGATGACACCCGCGCTCAGAAGAGCTTCCATGGCCTCACCCGCACCCTCGTCAAGAACATGATCGAAGGCGTGACCGCAGGCTACACGAAGGAACTCGTGATCGAAGGTACTGGTTTTAAGGCTGCCGTTCAGGGCAACAAGGCCATCCTCACCCTCGGCTTCGCATCTCCTAAGGAATATCTCATTCCCGAAGGTTGCACGGTCACCGTTACCGGCGATGTGAACGTCAAGGTCGAAGGCATCGATAAGCAGGTCGTTGGTGAAGCTGCTGCTCGCATCCGCTCTTACTACCCGGCCGAACCCTATAAGGGTAAGGGCATCCGTTACAAGGATGAAAAGATCCGCCGTAAGGAAGGCAAGACCGTCGCCTAATCGCGGCTAGGAGAATCATAACCATGAGTTTGAAGAATCGCAAAGAACAGCGCGCCGCACGTCACATGCGCATCCGCCGTCGCATCAGCGCCGGTACCGCAGAACGTCCGCGCATGGCCATCTTCGTCTCGAACCGCTACATGTACGTGCAGTTCATCGACGACGTCGCCGCCAACACGTTGGCTTCTGCTTCCACCCTCAAGGGCGGCTTGAAGTGCAACCTTGAAGGCGCTAAGGCTCTCGGCGAAATCGCCGCTAAGGCTGCGCTCGACAAGGGCATTAAGCTCGTCGTGGTGGACCGCGCAGGTTACAAGTACCACGGTCGCGTCAAGACCATCGTTGAATCTGCTATCGCTGCAGGTCTCTCGATCAGCGCAAAGACGGAGGAAGCGTAATGTTGGAACGTAATAATCGTGCTCGCGAAGAAGTCGCAGAACTCGACGAAAAGACCGTGTTTGTCAATCGTTGCGCTAAGACTGTGAAGGGCGGCCGCCGTTTCAGCTTCTCCGCCATCATCGTGGTCGGTGACAACAATGGCAAGGTTGGTCTCGGTATCGGTAAGGCTAACGAAGTGGGTGATGCTATCCGTAAGGGTGGCGAAGCTGCTCGTAAGGCAATGCGCCCGGTCTGCATGAAGGGTACCTCCATCCCTCACGAAGTCTATGGCATGTGCGATGGTGGTAAGGTGCTCTTGAAGCCCGCACCTGACGGCACCGGTATCATTTGCGGTGGTGCAATGCGCCCCGTGCTTGAAGCCGCTGGTATCAAGGACGTCGTGGGTAAGTCCCTCGGCTCCAAGAACCGCCTCAATGTGGTGAAGGCCACGATCGACGCACTTCACAAGTTGCGCTCGGCTGAGGCTATTGCCGCTCTCCGTGCTTAATCAGGGCAGGGGAGGCGGGCTTCCGCTCCGTCTCCCCAATTCCCAGAAAGGATTTAATAATGGATCTTTCTAACCTCAAGAACACCCCTGGTGCACGTAAGTCCCGTAAGCGCGTTGGTCGCGGTATGGGTTCCGGCATGGGCAAGACCTCGACCCGCGGTCACAAGGGTCAGGGTGCTCGTAAGGGCCACAAGCAGAAGCTCGGCTTCGAAGGTGGTCAGATGCCCCTCATGCGTCGTTTGCCGAAGCGTGGCTTCAAGAATCCTAACCGCATGCCTTACTATGGCATCAACGTTTCGGACTTGAACCGCTTTGATGACGGCACTGTCGTGGACACGGAAGTCCTTCTCGCAGCAGGCTTCGGTTATCGCGCTGCTAAGACCGCAGGTATCAAAATCCTCGGCAACGGCGAATTGACCAAGAAGCTCACCGTGAAGGTTTCTGCTTTCACCGCTACCGCTAAGGCTAAGATTGAAGCCGCTGGCGGCACTTGCGAACAGATCTAATTGTTCGAAAATCCGGCCCTCCGCGTAGTTTTACGCAGAGAGGCCGGCCTCTTTATCTTTTTCAGGGGCATAGCCCGTTGAGACTCCTGCATCCAGAGGACGATCATGCTTAAAACATTTGCAAATCTCTTTAAAATCCCGGAACTCCGCACGCGCATTTTCTTCACGATCGGGTTGGTCGCGATTGCTCGTTTGTTGGCAATGATTCCAACACCAGGTGTGGACTGGGCAGCACTCGCTTCGCTTCAGGAAGCATTTGCCGAATCCGCAAAGAGCGGTGGCTTGGTGAATTGGTTTGATACCTTCACTGGTGGTGCTCTTTCTCAGTGCTCGATTGGTACGCTTTCGATTTGGCCTTACATTTCTGCTCAGATTATCATTCAGTTGATGACAGCAGTCATTCCTGCGTTGGGCCGTTTGCAGCGTGAAGGCGATGCAGGTCGCAAGACCATGAATCTCTACATCCGTTGGCTCACAATCGCAATCTGCATGGTGCAGTCTATTGCTTTGGCAAGCGCGATGTTGAATCCTACCGCACTCACTGGTGGCATGGATATCCAGCTCGTTGTGATGCAGCCTTTCTTCTTCTATATCACCACCATCATCTCGATGACTGGCGCTTCGATGTTCGTGATGTGGTTGGCAGACCAGATTACCGAACGTGGTATTGGTAATGGCGTTTCCTTGCTCATCATGATTAACATCTCTTCTCGCTTGCCTGCGGCAATCGCTGAAGCTGCACGTCGTTACTTCAACGTGGATGGTGCACAGGCACAGGCTGGTATGTGGGAATTGATTCTCCTCTTGGCTTTCGGCTTTGCAGTGTTGCTCGGTACAGTTGCAATTACGCAGGCTTTGCGCAAGATCCCGATTCACTCTACTCGTGCAATCGCTAAGGGTGCTGCTTATGGTGGCGGTCAGACGTATCTCCCCTTGCGTGTAAACTATGCTGGTGTGATGCCGATTATCTTCGCTGGCCCGATCCTCTCCCTTGTGGGTCTCTTGGGCAATCTTGAAGGTAATACCGCTTTCACGGCAGCACTCAAGCGCGCAGGTCAGTTGATTGCAATGCCTGACTCTGGCGTGCATATCCTTCTCTTTGGTGCATTGATCCTCTTCTTCACCTTCTTCTGGGTGGCAACTCAGTTCAATGCAATGAATATTTCTGAAGGTTTGAAGCGTGAAGGTTCTTACATTCCTGGTATTCGTCCGGGTATGGCTACTGCAGAATACCTTGACGGCGTGATGACCCGTGTGACTTTGATCGGTGCTATTTCCTTGCTCGCGATTGCAATCATTCCTTTGATTCTTCGTGGCGCAGGTAATATTCCTCAGACCATTTCTGACTTCTTTGGTGGCACGAGCTTGCTCATTATTGTGGGTGTGGCACTTGACACGCTTCGTCAGTTGGAATCTCACCTTGTGATGCGTAACTATGATGGCTTCTTGCGTCATGGTCGTATCGCTGGCCGTCGCTAATTAAGGAGTTGCGCACATGGAAATCGTAATCATGTTAGGCGCACCTGGCTCTGGAAAGGGCACGCTTGCTGTGGAACTTGCAAAGGTTCCCGGCATTCGTCACCTCTCTTCGGGCGATTTGCTTCGTGCCGCTGTCAAGGAAGGCACGCCTGCAGGTGTCAAGGCTAAGGCATACATGGAGTCGGGCAATCTTGTTCCCGATGAATTGATTGCTGAAATGATTGAAGATGTGGTGCGTGCTGATTCCGAAACGCAGACGCTCTTGCTCGATGGCTTCCCGCGTAATGTGCCTCAAGCCGAAATTCTTGCAGGTATGATGGCGCGTGCAGGCGTTACGTTGCGTTGCGCACTTCTTTTGGAAGTGGATGACGAAATTGTGATTCGTCGCATTTCTGGTCGTCGCGTTTGCCCTACTTGCGGTGCAGGCTTCAATGTTGATTGCTTGCCTCCTAAGCAGGATGGTATTTGCGATGCTTGCGGTGCTGAGCTCATCATTCGTAAGGATGACAAGCCTGAAACCGTGCGTCACCGCTTGGAAGTTTATGCTGAACAGACGTTCCCCTTGATTGAGTACTATCGCGCTGCAGATAAGTTGGTTACGGTCAACGGATCTGGCGACGATCTCGAATGGAAGAAGGCTGCCGCGCTCGAAAAGATTCGCGGTTAAGCAGAAGAGAACACTTTATTATGATTAAACTGATCACACCAGAAGAAATGCCGCACATGCGAACAGTTGGCCGAATGATGGCGAACTTGTTGAATGCATGCTGTGAGCGCGTCCGTCCTGGTGTGACAACCGGAGAAATCGATGCTTTTGCTCGTGCGTACATTGCGACGCTTGGCGATGGCACCGCGAAATCTGGCTGCTTGGGTTACAATGGTTTCCCAGGCGCACTTTGTATTTCCGTAAACGAAGAGGTAATCCACGGCATCCCCGGCGCACGCGTCCTCCAGCGCGGGGACATTGTAAGCCTTGACGTTTGCGGTTCGTACCACGGCTACTACGGCGACAACACGCGAACGGTGATTGTCGGTGGAGCCGAAGCAGTTACTGCCGACGTCCGTCGGTTATTGCGCGTCACCCGACAGTCCCTAGAAACGGCCGTACAGGCTATACGGCCCGGAGTCCATCTGTCGGATATTTCACATCTTGTGGAGAAGACAGTCGTAGATGGCGGATGCACGGTAGTCAGAGAATACACCGGTCACGGCGTGGGGCGTCACCTCCACGAAGATCCTCCGGTCCCTAATTATGGGAAGCCGGGTAAGGGCCCGATCTTACACGAAGGAATGACTCTGGCCATTGAACCAATGGTCAACCTTGGTAAGGCGGCCGTCCGCGTGCTCTCTGATGGTTGGACAGTTGTATCGCGGGACGGACTTCCGACCGCGCACTTTGAGTATACCGTGGCGGTGCTCAAAGATGGGGCAGAAATTTTAACTCCATGGCATGAAGTTGACCCTTGGTCGGCGGATTGGATGAAAAGTTAAAAATTTTTGCTTTTTGTTGTGGACAGACGACCGCAAGATGCGGTATACTATTCCACTCATTCTGAAAAGGAACAGGCCATGAAAGTTCGTAGTTCTGTCAAACGTATTTGTGAACAGTGCCGTATCATTCGGCGCAAGGGTGTCGTGCGCGTTATCTGCACGAATCCTCGCCACAAACAGCGTCAAGGTTAAATCGGAGAAAAAGACATGCCGAGATTGATGGGTGTGGATGTCCCGGGCAGCAAGCGTATTGAATACGCATTGCGGTACATCCATGGTATTGGCCCCAAGCGGGCAATGGACATTGTTGAAGCGTGCAAGATTGAGATTGGCAAGAAGGCTGATCTCCTCACGCCAGACGAAATCCGTCAGATTGTTACTTACATCCAGGAAAACTATCGCGTTGAAGGTGACCTTCGTCGTGAAGTTTCCGGAAATATTCGTCGCCTGATGAGCATCGGGACCTACCGTGGCTATCGCCACAAGCGTGGTCTTCCTTGCCGTGGTCAGCGCACCAAGACGAATGCCCGTACACGTAAGGGCTCGAAGAAGACGGTTTCCACCGTTCGTGAAAAGTAATCTTAGAGAGTGCACATGAGCGAAGAAATTAAAGAACAGGCCCCCGTTGAGGAGCAGAAGCCCGCGATGAGCGAGGCTCAGGCTATCCTCGCGGCAGATCCTGCAGCCGCCGCTGCAGATGCTGAGGCCGCTAAGAAGAAGTCTAAAGCCAAGGTTATGCCCGCTGGCATCGCCTTCATTCGCGCCACTTACAACAACACGTTGGTGTCCATCACTGACGCTCGTGGCGGCGTGATCTCTTGGAGCTCCTCTGGTAAGGCTGGCTTCAAGGGCTCTCGTAAGTCCACTGCCTTTGCTGCTACGATGGTGGCACAGGATGCAGCCCGCACGGCTTATGCTCGCGGCATGCACGAAGTGGAAGTCCGCATGCAGGGCGCAGGCGCAGGCCGTGAATCGGCAGTTCGCGCTATTCAGTCCGTTGGCATTCACGTTACTTGCATCAAGGATTGCACTCCCGTTGCTCACAACGGCTGCCGTCCCCGCAAGCGCAGGAGGGTCTAATCCATGGCTCGTTATACAGGTCCCCGCACCAAGATTTCCCGCCGTTTCGGCGAGCCCATCTATGGGCCCGACAAAGTGCTCGAAAAGCGCACCAATCCTCCCGGCCAGCACGGCGCTAACCGTCGTCGCAAGCTCTCTGAATATGGTGTCCAGCTCCGCGAAAAGCAGAAGGCCAAGTACATCTATGGCATGCTTGAGCGTCAGTTCCGCATCTTCTTCGAGCGCGCTAAGGCTAAGCAGGGCAAGACTGGTGATATCCTTCTCCAGCTCTGCGAAACGCGTTTGGACAACATTGTCTTCCGCCTCGGTTTGGCACCGACTCGCGCAGCTGCTCGTCAGCTCGTCTCCCACCGTCACATCACTGTTGACGGCAAGGTCTGCAACATCGCTTCCTACATTGTGAAGCCTGGTCAGGCCGTTGGTGTTCGCGAGAAAGATCGCTCCATGAGCGTAATCGTCGAATCCCTCAAGAACCCCCGCACCACGCTCGCTTCGTGGCTTCAGTGGGATGAGGGTAACATGACCGGCTCCCTCCTCAGCGTGCCTGAGCGTGCGGAAATCCCGGAAAACATCGACGTTCAGCTCATCGTCGAACTTTACTCTCGCTAATCCAACTGTTGCCCCATCGGGTCGTACGGGCTAGGCTCCCGTGCGACCCTCGTCAGAAAGGACGGAACATTATGCCGATTCGTTTGAGTCGCTTTGAAATGCCCACCCGTATCGTTCGCGATGACGCCACGGCTACCGAGACTTACACCCGTTATACCGCCGATCCCTTTGAAATCGGCTATGGGCGTACGATTGGTAACTCGTTGCGCCGCGTGCTCCTTTCCTCGATCGAGGGGTTTGCCATCAAGGCTATTAAAATCGAAGGTGCCGCACACGAGTTTTGCTCGTTGCCTGGCGTCTCTGAAGATGTCACCGACATTGTGTTGAACTTGAAGAAGGTGCTCCTGAAGAGCTACACCCGCGAAACCCGCTGGATTACGCTCAACAAGCAGGGCCCTTGCGTCATCACCGCTGCAGACTTCGCTGTGGACAACGCTATTGAAGTGTTGAATCCCGACCAGGTCATTGCAACGCTTGATACAGACGGTTCTCTCAAGCTCGAAACGCTCGTTGGTGTTGGCCGTGGTTTCTGCCTCGCAGAAGGCAACAAAGATCCCTCTTTCGACATTGGGGTTATTCCGATTGATTCCGCATTCTCGCCCGTGACGCGCGTCAACTACGATGTGGTGAATACCCGCGTGGGTCAGCGCACCGACTACGAGAAGTTGATTCTTGACATTTGGACCGATGGTCGCGTCTCTCCTGATGAAGCGCTTAAGACCAGTGCAGCTCTCTTGAGCCACCACTTGGAAGCCTTCGTGAAGGACGAAACGCTCATCTTTGAATCTCCTCACCAGAAGGATGCTACCGAACAGGAAGATCTCCGTCGCAAGCTCAATATGAGCGTCAACGAGATTGAACTCTCCGTTCGTTCTGCAAACTGCCTCAACAGCGCTGATATTAAGACTGTTGGCGAATTGGTGATGAAGACTGAAGCAGACATGCTCAAGTATCGTAACTTCGGTAAAAAGTCGCTCACCGAGATCAAGGAAAAACTTCAGGAAATGGGCCTCTGCCTCGGATACAAGTTCGACCAGAATCTTCTCGACAAGTCCAACGACTGAACCGCTTTTCACTAAGGAACACTTACCATGCGTCATAAACGCCTCAATAAGAAATTTGGTCGTAGCCCTGAGCACCGCGAGCAGCTCATCCGTATGCTCTGCGCTGCTTTGGTCATCAACGACAAGATCACCACCACCCTCAAGAAGGCCAAGCAGGCTCGCAAGGATGCTGAAAAGCTCGTGACCCTCGCTCGCAAGGGTACCCTTGCTGCTCGCCGCCTCGCTGCTGCTCGTTTGCGCAGCCCTGAAGCGACCAAGCGCCTCTTTGACGTGGTTGTCCCTGCTCAGGAAGGTCGCAATGGCGGCTACACCCGCATCACCAAGATCGGCCCCCGCCGTGGCGACGCTGCAGAAATGTGCGTCCTCGAATGGGTGACCGATGCACCTGCTGCGGAAGCAACTCCTGCTGCTGAATAAGAAGCCTAAAACTTCTTACAAGAACGGCGTCTCGCTAAGCGAGATGCCGTTCTTCTTTTAACCGGGAGTGAAAATACGAAATTAAAACACGGAAAATAAAACATAGGCGGTGAAGCATAGGATTCGATTATGAAATTAAATGAGAGATTTAACATATGGGGTTAAAACGCGAAAAATGCGCATTTCTATAAAACTCTAGGCCAAAAGGGATGAGGAGGGGAACTATTGAAGTGGGCTTAAAAGGCTGGGATTTGGGTGATAGGTGATTCTTGTGGATGATTTCATTCAGAAGGGTTAGGAGAGGTGTTAGCGCCTTTAAAAGGGTGCTTGTGAGCGTTGTGGCGGGGTGTGTCTCGGGCTAATGGGCGATTATTCTTTCAAGCGTTTGTTTAGGGATGGGAGGGTGCTCTTTTGAAATGGGCTTAAAAGGCTGGATTTGGGTGATAGGTGATTCTTGTGGATGATTTCATTCAGAAGGGTTAGGAGAGGTCTTAGCGCCTTTAAAAGGGTGTTTGTGAGCGTTCTGGCGGAGGGGTTGTCTCTAGTGAATAGGATTTTACTCTTTTAAGCGTTTGTTTAGGGATGTGTACAAGCAGAATTTATAAAATATCACTGTTTTAGTCGTTTGCGATACCTTTTGTGATTCTAGGATGAAGAGTGAAAAGGGAAAATTGTACTATTGCAGATTTGTAAAACTAGTAGAACATACGTTAAATTTGTAATAGAAGAGAGATTTTGAGGAATCTTCCTGTTTAGGTCCTTGTTCTTGAGGAATAGAAGTTTAATTGTATACTTGCTTAAAAGTGTGTATTTCTGTAAATTTGAGGCTTTAAGCTTTCAAAAATGGAGCTCACTCTTGTGGTGTGAGGCGAGGAGGGGTAAAGGGTAAGAGATATCCTCTAAAAAGGCGTATAGGTGTTAGATATGGAGGGGATTTTTGGTCTTTTTGAAAACAAGCCTTTTTGTTCTTCAAAACAAGCCTTTTTGAATTTGAAAACAACCCTTTTTGTTCTTTAAAAGAGGTTCTTTTCATTTTGAGGAGAATTGAATAGGTTTTCTACTTTTTAGAAAAAGTTCAAAATGATTCTCTTGGATGGGTTAATTAGATTGTCAACATTTCTTTGACTTAGTGCGTGTTTTTGTGGTGATAATTTGACAAATCGTTTTATAATATGCTATCCTAAAAGGAGGGTTTAAATAGTGTTATAAATTGTTATTTTACGTTTTTAGGGTGAAGTTTTGAGATTTGTTCTTTTTTGAGTTTGGCTCGCGGTAGTTTGTCAAAGGTGTTTTTTGTGTGGAGAAAGGCGTGTGTTCTAGGGGGGTGTGGAGGAAGGCGTGTGTGCTAGAGTGTTTTAAGCGTGGAGGAAGGTGGGTGTGTTCTAGGGTGTTTTTTGTGTGGAGGAAGGCGAGCATTTTAGGGGGTGTTTTTGTGTGAAGGAAGGTGGGAGTTTTAGGAGATATTTTAAG
>JAZRAG010000121.1:0-4819 GCA_045634445.1 Candidatus Spyradenecus sp.
GCTTACGGCGCGCAGAGGTCTTCGGTAATGCCCGATAGCGCTTCTGCAATGAGCCGTCATTCAACGGCTTTAAAACGTCTGCGTAAAGATAACGTGCGGCTTGATTCCACACATTTGGGTCAGATTCTGCAGCGATTGCGAGCAAGAGGCGTTGCTTTCCTGCCTCATCACCATCGCCCGAGAGCACGTGCGTCATCCAATACGATCCACGCGCTGTGCGCCACCACGCCACATCAGTACGTTTCCCTGCACGATCACTCCACCATGCAAGCGGTTTTGTATCTGCGCGAGCAGCCGTCACAGTAAAGAGGTTTGTACTCGTCTGCAAAACAGACATTGGCGCGCCATTGGGCTTCTGCGCACCAAACACCATTGAACTCCACTTTCCTGTGTCATCACGCTTATACGTTTCAGGCTTTAAGCCAAAGAGCGCGGCCAGCTCTGGCGACGCAGAATAGCACACCACAAAACGCGTGCCGCGTGCCAACTGTTGCTGTACGGCATTCACCACAGACTTCGGCGGACGATAACAGTCCACCATAATCACGAGTTTGTACGCAGAAGAAGCCGAAAGCGCCGAGTCTGCGATTAAATCGGATGCTACCCCTGCCTCGGTGTACCACCGCTGCACATGAGAAGCCAACGATTTCGCAAATCGACGCTCACCTTCAGCAACAGAAAGTTCTGCATGCACCACAGCAATCGTTGCTGCGCGCATCCAGAACGCAAAGAAAAATGCAAAAAAGAGGAGAACGAAACGCAAGGATTTACGCCTTGTGACGGTAGATGATACGGCCCTTCGTCAAATCGTAGGGGGAAATTTCGAGCGTAACCTTATCACCCGTTGCGATCTTAATGAAGAACTTGCGCATCTTGCCAGAGATGTGTGCCAACACTTCATGACCGTTTTCCAAACGAACACGGTACATGGTAGCCGGAAGCACCTTAACCACTACGCCATTTACTTCAATTGCGTCATCACTTGCCATTAATTCATTCCTTTAATAAATACACGAATGCAAAATGAATGTCTAATAGAATATCATGAAATCCCCCTTCTCTGCAACCCCTCCCCACTTTACCCCTAAATTTCCCTCAAAAATCCCTTAATTGAGGCCCATTTTCAAAACAAGCCTTTTCCAAGTTGAAAACAAGCCTTTTTCAATTTCAAAACAACCCTTTCTTAACTTCAAAACAACCTCTTTTCAAAATGCGCCCAAAATCAAGGTTAAAACACCTCAAAGAATATGACACCTCACCCCCTCCCAGAATATTCCACTCAAAAAGTTTTCTCAAGAAAAATTCATTCACCTCTATCCACCTTTTGAGGAAAATGTTAGAAATTTGTTAAGAGCGCATTTTAAACCTTGACTATTTTTCATTTGAGGCGTATCATTTCATCATTCACACTTGAGGCGAGAAGCCATGCAGGAAAAATTAAAAGCTTTTTTGGATTATGTAGACCATCACGTGATGCACCACGGTGGCTCATTGGATGCGTTAACACATAAGACGTGGATAGACGATCTTAAAATCTTAGGCCACGACATTCAATCCGTTTTTCATCACGACGAATTTATGGTAATCCTTGCCGCCGTACTCTTAGGCGCATTGGCATGGTTCGCACGTAAGAAAATCGGACGCATTCCGCAGGGAATTGGTACCATCCTTGAAAAGTACGTGCTTTTCATCCGCGATGATATCGTTTACCCCAATTTCGGTGGTGCGAAGCACGGTCGCTCGTTTGTGCCCTTCTTCTGCTCCATCTTCCTCTTTATCGCGCTCTCAAACCTGCTTGGTTTGATTCCGCTCTTCACATGCGCTACAGGTAATGTGAATATCACCGCCGCGCTCGCCACCATCTTTCTCGGGGTGGCACTCTGGGGCACGCTTCGTCAAGGCGGCGCACACGCACTCGTGCACGCACTTTTGCCAGCAGGCTTACCAGGGCCCATGAAGCCGATTATGTTCTTCATGGAAGTGATCTCACTCTTCTCGCGCACCTTTGCACTCACGATGCGTCTCTTTGCCAATATGCTTGGCGGCCACGTGGTGCTTTACGCAATGGTCTCACTCACGGCTATTTTCGGTGCAGTTGCAGCCCCCTCCTTAGCGGTGGCCATCTGCCTCTATCTTTTCGAAGTCTTCGTGGCGCTTTTGCAAGCGTATGTTTTCACGATGCTTTCCGCAATCTTTATTGGGATGATGGTTCATCCCCAACACTAACTCAACAAAATCAAGGAGTTCATCATGGGTCCTATCGGAGCAGGTATCGCAGTTCTCGGCGCAGCAATTGGCATTGGCCTTGTCGGTTTTTCCGCACTCTCTGGCATGGCACGTCAGCCTGAAGCCGCTGCAAAGTTGCAGACTGCAATGATTATCGCTGGCGCACTCATCGAAGGTGTCGCACTCTTCGCCGTCGTGGTCTGCCTCCTCAAGTAAGAGCACCGCAATGACCACCGAAACCCAAGCCGTTACCGAACAACCCGTCTCGGAGCATCATGGCTCCGAGAGTGCGGGTGTTTTGGATTTCAACGGCCAAATGGTGGTGTTGACGTGGATTGCTTTTGCAATCGCAGCAACCCTGTTGGCTAAGTTGCTTTGGAAGCCGATCCTCGCCTGCGTTGAATCGCGTGAGGCCGAGATTAAGAATGCTTTAGAGGATGCCCAAACGGCGCGTCAAGCCGCCGCCTCTGCTGATGCTGAAGCTGCTAAAACTCGTGAAAACGCCGTTCGCGAAGCGCGTGCATTCGCCGAAGAACAAGCCGCTGCTACACGTCAACATATCGCCAAACTCGAAGAGGATGCCCGCGAGGCTATCGCGCAACGGAAGAAAGTGGCTGAAGAGCAACTTCAAACCGAGCGTGAAGCCGCACTGCGTCGCTTGAATGAAAGCGCTGGTGCAGAAATCGCAGGTGCCTTAGAGCGTATGCTTCCTGGGATGTTGACCGAAGAACAGCGTCAGCAGTATCAGGAAACTATCGCTGCGGATATCCGTTTCAACTGATTTGGAAAGTCAGCCGCATGTACTACGACGAAGCCGTCATCCGCCCCTACGCACGCGCTCTCGTGCTTGCCGCGCAAAAGCTCGGTATCCTCGCGCGTGTCCGAGGTGATATTGAAGCCCTGCAAGCGCAGTGGGAAGGCTCTGAGGAGTTGCGCACTTGGTGCACGACCGCCCGTAGCCTCCCCAAGGCCGCTCACGCTGAAATCGTGACTGCCATCTGGGGTGAGACGTTGGCCCAGCCGACGTTAATCCTTCTTGAGGCGCTCTCATCAGCAGGACTCCTCTCGGCCCTCCCGCAAGTCATCTCCGTCTTTCGTAGATTCGCAGACCGCGCAGAAGGTCGCGTAACGGTCGAATTCGTCTTTGCCGTTGAACCCTCTGCTACACTCCTCAAGAATCTCACGCAGCGCGCGATGACCGCTTACGGTGAACAAACGCAAATCACAGTCAAAACCGATGCTTCACTCGGTGCTGGCATGGTGATTCGCGCTGGCAATACGCAAATCGATGCCTCCCTTAAAGGACGCCTCGCACGCCTTCGCCAGACCTTTGCCCAATAAATTTAAAACGTGTGCATCCCATAACAGCACACCACCCTTACCTTAGATGGATTGTCAATGAAGACGCAATTGAAACCCGATGAGCTTTCCGCGCTGCTACGTCAGCGAATGGAACAGTCCGACAAGCCTGTCGACACCACCGAATTCGGCACCGTACTTAGCGTAGGCGACGGTATCGCTCGCGTGGACGGCCTCACCAACGTCATGTACAATGAATTGGTAGAAACCGAAAATGGCGTGGCTGGCCTTGCACTCAACCTCGAAGAAGATGTGGTCGGTATCGCCGTCTTAGATAGCGATGTCAACGTGCGCGAAGGCGATCGCTTCCACCGCACCGGTCGCGTCGTCTCTGTGCCTGCAGGTCCCGCACTCACAGGCCGCGTCGTGGACGCCTTGGGTCGCCCCCTTGATGGCAAGGGCCCTATCGTCGCTGACGCTGAAATGCCCGTGGAAGCCCCCGCAGCCTCTATCGTGGAACGTCGCAACGTTGACACTCCTATGCAGACAGGCCTCTTGGCAATTGACGCGCTCACACCGATTGGTCGTGGTCAGCGTGAATTGATCATTGGCGACCGTAAGACAGGTAAGACCACCATTGCAGTGGACGCTATTCTCAACCAAAAGGGTGGCGATGTGCACTGCTTCTACGTGGCCATTGGTCAAAAGCTCTCCACGGTGGCAGCTCTCTGCAAGCAGTTAGAAGCTGCAGGCGCAATGGCTTACACCACCATCGTTGTGGCAGGCGCCTCCGACCCCGCTCCGCTCCAATACCTCGCCCCCTACTCTGGCTGTGCCATGGCAGAATATTGGATGAATCGCGGTGGTCACGCGCTCGTTATTTATGATGACTTGACCAAGCACGCACAGGCTTATCGTCAGATTTCCTTGCTCCTTCGTCGTCCGCCAGGCCGTGAAGCATTCCCTGGTGACGTCTTCTATCTACACAGCCGTCTCCTTGAACGCGCCGCACAGCTCTCTAATGACAAGGGTGGCGGTAGCTTGACTGCACTTCCCATCGTAGAAACGCAGGCAAACGATATCTCGGCCTACATCCCGACCAACGTCATCTCGATTACCGACGGTCAGATCTTCCTTGAATCTAGCCTCTTCCACGAAGGACAGCGCCCGGCAATCAACCCCGGCATCTCCGTTTCCCGTGTGGGTGGTGACGCACAGACCAAGGCAATGAAGAAGGCAGCAGGCACACTCAGGATCGATCTCGCCCAGTACCGTGAGATGGAGGTGTTCACAC
>JAZRAG010000122.1:0-39970 GCA_045634445.1 Candidatus Spyradenecus sp.
AGTCTGTGGTCGGAGAATAGAGGTCTGGAAGCTTGATCCATTCCTGCTTACCAGAGACTTCCGAGTTCGTTTCAGACTTTTCGCCAAGATCTTCCTTATAAAGACGTGCGGCGGCAGGACCGAGGTCATAACGCAAATGACGCATCGTGGAAACGAGATATTCCTGATAGTTCGTCAAACCGTCATGGTCATAGTCAAAGTCGTATTCCATGAACTCACCATCAAAGCCAGTAATGGTCGGATCGGGAGCGCCAGAGATACCAATGGTTTCGCCATTGTAGGAAAGGGAACCAAAGTTTGGCGTGGGCTTCACGAAATACGCGCATTCCCAAGTATCGGACATGCCATCGCCATCCGTATCCATCGCGTTGGGGTTACAACCGCCACCAATGAGAGCATTCCAATCTGGGCTACCATAAGTGTATCCGCCTTCGTCTAAATCCAAGATACCGTCACTATCCGTATCTGGATTCCAAGGATCGGTCGGCAGGATCTTATTTGTCCAACGATTTGTGTACTCATCAGAAGTCAACTGAGCACCCCACGGGATTAATGACCCAGGATCCAATGCTTCCATAGCACGCAAATCTTGAGCGATTAAGTTACCAGCTGCACACGCGAATTCTTGCGCAACGCTCATGCCATCCGCGTCATAATCCTCTAATCCCGACAGAACAAGAGGGTTTGATGGATCAAGGTTAACATAGAGCTGCCAACCGTCAGGAACACCGTCACCATTTGTATCGGCATTCAAGGGATTAAGCGGGTACAGCAACTCGTTACGGTGCGAAGAGAAGAATTCTTCACGAGAGGTGAATGGCATCGTATTTACTGCAGCAAAGCTCAACTTCGGATAAGAGATGAAGCTCAGCGTCATGCCAGATCTCAAAGCCGTAGCAGGGTTGAAGCCAAAAGCACGATAGACGTCGTGGTCACGCAAGCGAATCAGCTTCCCTGCGACAGCCATCATTAACGGATTTTCATTAAGCCATTCAGCTTTAGCCTTCACTTCATCCGTGAAATCTTGCACTTCAGCGATATTCGATTCATCGCAAACCGTTGCATTGGCAGACAAGCCTGCGAGAAGAAGGACCTTCTTTGTTTCGAAGTCGTAGTAATGAAGCATTTTCACCTCATTACCCTCTGCATCCGTAGAAACCAAGTTCATGGGGAAGAGGTGATGATAGTCGCGATCCTCTTCAACCACTGCATACGCGAAGTAGTCTTCGTCAGGGTTGGCCCCTGCATCACCACCATTGAGCGGATCTAAGCCTTGCAGAATTTCCCAACCGTCGGGAATCCAGTCATTATCAGAGTCGCAGTCAATTGGATTGCTACCCACAGCCAATTCTTCGACAACACCGATGCCATCATTATCCAAATCTCCGTAATTCTCCATATTGATGACTTCAAATGGATCGAAGGCATTCATCACGTCTTCAACACGGATGGGTTCCCAATAATTACCCTTACTGTCAGAAACGGAATTGTCCGCACCCACACGATAACGCGTGCTACCGTCAAGAGCGGTGCCCATCGGCTCAAAGTCACCATAGACTGCGCCATCACCCTGTAAATCTGGATCAAAGTCATCCCTAAAGCGACGACCCATGGTGAACTTTTCAACCGTCCTGTAACGGACATCCCTATTCCAAGGATTCTCGCGATCGCGATTGCGAATGTCAATTGCAGGCCAGAGAGCGGTATTCAACTGAACTCCATCCTTGTTTGCAAAGACAGAACCGTAAGCAATGCGGGAGGCATAGTACCAGAAGAAATATTCTGCACCATTCTTGATACCATCACCATCCGTATCGGCAGACTGACCTGCGAAACGATCCAACCAAGAGGTCAAACGCGGATCAATCATGCCACGGCTATCAGCGCGCATACGGAAGGGTTCATCGAGGTAGATACCTGCGATGACACGACCATCCACAAAGCGGTATTCACCACAGAACATCGCGCCGGACCATTCTTCCACGCGCGCGCCAAGCATTGCAGAATCAGAACCAGGCGTGGTGTTACCATCTGCATCTGTTGCATCAGCCTTCGTTATGAAGGGGAAGAGAGCGCCTTCTTCTTGAGAATGCGGAGTCCACTTGGCCTCAACAGCACCAGTTGCATCATATTCTTCAACGTCTGCACCCCAGTGCTTGTAGAAGTACTTCATCTGCTCATAGCGAACGTCAGTCGGGTCGCCAACATAGACCATCACATTGTTCGTGCGATAGCGACCTGCGCCAGCCTGAATCGTGTTACCGCTATTATCCACGACATATGCCCATCCATCAGCATCAACGGTTTCGGCATCATACGGGATCTTGTTTTCAACCGTGTAAGCGACATTCACAGGCTTGCCCGTGATAATATTCGTCTGGGTGGACTTATTATTCGAGAAGAGTTCAATCTTCTCCCATGCAGGCGTATACTTGCCCTTAATATCCACGCGACCAACATTGACCGTGTCAGGCGTGTCCTTGTGTTCAGGGTGTACGAGCACAACCCATGCAGGGATGGAGAGCCAGTTCCCTTCACCGTCTGCAGCATTCAATGCTTCATGACGACCACGAATACGAAGCTTGTAACCAAAAGGCGTTGCTCCAGCTTCCGCTGCACAAGAACCATTCAAGGTACCCGTAGAATTGCCAAAGGTATAGGCGCCATCGCCAGCACCGAAGCCAACATACGGTAAGTATTCAGTGCCACTCGGAGAGTTGTTCGCCACAGAGGAGGTCGATTCCACCAAGGATGCACGGCTATCAACGCCCATGTGCTTGAGCAACCAACCATCTGGCACGCCATCCTGGTTGTAGTCACCGAGTTCATAGAGATTCGGCTTCAACTTATCCTTGCTACGAGAGCCTGCAGAGTCGCCCGAGAGATATTCTGCCACGAAGATTGCGGAGAGCTGGATGTCCTGCCATGCATTTTCATCCTTTGCTTCGCCTTCCTTAACATAAGCGCGATTGAAGGAGAGGACTTCTTCATAACGACGCCATTCTTCATCAGCGCCAGCAGGCAAGAGAGCTTCGTAGTCGCTATTTGCAGTCCACTTATAGAAGAAAGAGTCCTTCGTTGCGTCAGGGCCTTCGAAATTCTTAAGCACATCCGTACCACCATCAACGGTGTATCCTGCGCTGAAAGGCATTGCCTGAACGATTACATTTGTATTGCCCGACTTCGTCTTTGAATTGGAGGTGTAGGTCGCACCGAAAGACCAGTTCGACAACTTGTCATTCGTATTCGGATCCGCCCACAAGACATAACCCGATGCCGGAGCTGTACGATTATAAATGGTATAGAAGAGGAAGTTCTGAGCGGTCTGCAACGTGATATCACCATCAAGCGTGACCATCGCGTCAGAAGAGTCCACTGCAGTAAAGACCCAGTGCTGAGAAGCACCGCTATTATAAGTCTTCGTAAAGGTGGCCTGAGTCTTTACACTCTTACGATCAAGAATCTTAACCGTACCATCTTCATTCTTCGGAATGCCATAAGTAGCAACAAGAGCATTCAAAGTAGCCTGCCACTTAGCTTCACCCATCAAGGCCTTCATCTTTGCGTCATCAGCATAGAATTGCACTTCCGAAGTGCCATCACCATAATTCATGGTCAAAACCAAGTAATCGGTGGCGGTATCAGAAACGCTAAAGGTAAAGGTTGTTGCAGAGCCAGTGGCCAACTGATCAGGAGCAGCGAGCTTAACACAAGTCGGTGCGCGGTTATTCACAAACGGAGTCACCGGATAGCACTCGTCTAACAAACCAGTGATGTTGTTATTACGATCGCAAGACTTTGCGGTGAAGATGACATCGCCAAGTGCAGCTTTCACGGCAGTGCCATCCATGTCTCGGAGGTTTGCTTCACCATCCAAGAGACCAGCGTTTACTGCGAAATCGTTGACGCACACGACATAGAAGTTAACGCTCGTGGCACCTGCGGGCACCGTCAAGCGGACTTCTGGCTTACCATTCGAGAGAACGCCGCCACCCTGTGCCTGAAGCGTCACATAGGACTTGATGAGGTCATATGCGTTAACACCAGTATTCACCATCGTGGAATCTGCAGCAACGCGATACTTGCCTTCACTGTCGGTCGGATAGACCAAGAAGTAACGCACATCATCCGCGGGTTCAACAGTAAGGGTGTATTCCAAAATATTGAAGGTGCCAGGAGCGGTACCTGCTGTTGCGTCCACAGGCTGATAGTATTCAACACCCGCGCCGCCAGTCTTTGCATCATTTGCAGTCAACGTGATTGTTTCACGCTTTTGAGAGGTAGTAACCTTGAGGTAGAAAGGCTTATCCACTGCGCCTACGCCATTCGCATCTTCCAAAGCAGGGATACGAATACGATAGTAAGCGTCGCCTGCAGAGGCGCCATCATCAATGGAAAGGGAGAGCTTAAACTTACCCTTCGTACCAGAAGTACCATCGGTATACAACGGCACATAGTACTGATTGAAAGACGAGCCCGCGGGATCATTCGAAATTAATTCAACAGAAGCATAGAGCGTACCAGAGGTGCTCAACGAGCCAGCATTCTTCTTCGCAATCAAGAAGGAAGAGGTTTCACCTGCAGCAAGGGTGATCGTAGCACCATCAACCTCATCGGGAAGATTTGCATACTTATCCTTAGGAAGGGTAATCTTTTCCTTGGTCATCATTGCATTCGTCACATCGTAGCCGGAGGTGTTGCCAGTAATTGGGGTAGCGGCAACAGTGCATTCCTTCGTAGCATAGAGCGTGGCGATGCCTGCATCCTTACGAACACCATAGCAGAGACGAACCTTTTGACCCTGCAAGCCCTTGGGGATGTTCACAAAGAACTTCTGTTCAACAATCGTAGGATTCTTCAAGCCCACGACCGTTGCAGCGTATGCACTGGGGAAGGTCGTTGAGGTCTGATTCACAAAATTGGCTTCGGTAATGGGTGCGTTATCATTCACGAGCGCAGTGACACCGGCGTTATAGTAGTTACCTGCGGTATCTTCCACCCAGAAAGCGGCTGCGTTGGCATAATCGTCATCGGTCAAAACCGCGCGAGCGCCAGAGACAGAAACGGTAACCGGCACGAGACCTTCATAGAGGCGACCTTCGTTGTAACCATCCTTGTCACCCACGGTAAAAGTGTAACCACAGACGGTAATAGGATCGCCAGCAGGCGTCACTGCGGCAAGCGTCTGCCCCTTCATCACGTCAGCTACGAGGTTGACGCTGAAAGAGGAGATCCCTGCAGAGGTGTCCACCACATCCAACTTAATGCTATTCAAATCGCCGCCCATTTCCAAGGCATCACCATTCAATGCCCAAGCAAGGTCGGCAGACATGTCACCCGGACGAACCGTATAGGTAAAGCGCAACACACCACCGCTTTCAGAGGGGTCATAGTATGCGACTGCGGTATCCGTAGTTTCAGCGCTTTCCGTACCATCAGGCAACAGAGACTTACCCGTCAACGGTACATTCAGCTTCAAATACGGACGCTTTCCTGTGCCATCGTAGGTATTACCCTGAATCAACCAGTTGTCTGCTCCGACGTCATCGAGCGTGACGTAGAAATAAACCTTTCCCTTCTCCACAACGGGAAGCTTCGAGGGAAGAGCCTTGTCCACCTTCACAATTTTGACGTTACTCTTAAGGTACGTCTCATGCTCAGCAGAGGCCCATAACTTGCCTGCGCCCAATACGCAGAACAGGGTGGTCATTACGACCAGGAGCGTGTTTTTTCTTTTCATACCGTGTTACCTCACTACGAAGAGTGTTCGTTAAAGTTCTGTAAAATCCTTATTTCACGTTTGCCTTAGTGGCTTCTTGTTCACCACGCACAGGCAAGCCTGCAGCACGTGCTTTCGCATCGGCTTCTGCACGCATCGCATCATACTTTGCGAAACCTGCGTTCATTTCCTCACGAATCAACGCTATATTTGAGGCCTTTTGTGCATCCATTGCAGCAGCAGCTTCCGCACGACGCGCCGTCAAATCACGATAAATCTGGAGTTTTTGAAGCTCTTCTTCAAGCAAAACTTCGGGGACTTCTTCACCCATGCGCTTACTAAGTGCTGTAGCAATCTGCTTTCGGACGCTTTCAATCTCGGCATCAATAGCGGCGACATCGTTTGACAGGGCAGAAAATTTTTCTGCTCCGGCATTAATTTTTGCCATATATTCAAGATTCTGCGCACGCTTCGCGGGGCTTGTCGCCTCCTTGCGTCCTTCAGGGAAAGCTTCATCTAATGCTGCATAGGGATCAGTTTGCGCAGGGGTACTATTATCGCTACAACCTTGAAAAATCAGGCTTCCGACGATACAACCGAAGCACACGGCAACCCATCTTGCCGTGTGCGGAAGTATAAATTTCCGCATACAAAACCTCTTAAACAACGCAATCATATGTCACTAAAGTATCACAACCCAACATTTTGAGCAAGTCTAAAAGTAAATCGGGCACTTCTACTGTGCTGAATCGGTCACACCTTTTTCTGGCCTTTTTGAAATTGAAAGGCATAACAGTTTTTTGATTTAGCTCATTTGAAAATGGGCGACATTGCCCTTTCCGTCTATCACTAAATCAAAACCCCTTCTCTCGGTTTGAGGAGAAGGGGATCGATTCCGCTAGTTGAGTTTCAGAATTAACCAATTTTAACTCATCCATCCTTAAGCACTGAATCGTTTTATTAAATAGAAAACGAAGACTTATTAATAATTAGGATAGGAAATCACTTAAACTTCTGCTTATTATTCTTCAAAATCTTCTGAACGGTATCCAAGACATAACGACGCTTTTCACGACTCGTGGGTTTACAAGTCCAAGCGGGACGCCACCACAACTTTCGATAATCCTTCCAAATCTTCTGTTTCCACTCAGCGTCCACGATGTAGTCATTCTCAAGTGTGGGTCCCTGTTTTGCCAATTCATAAAGCGAGGCAATATCCTCTTTCGCTGTGGTTGTCGCCATAAAAGGCGCGATTTCCTCATACGTACGTGCCACAGAGTGAACGTCATTCCACGTGCCACGCTTCGGAGAGAAGCCATACCCTAACCCACCATATCCACGAATGTCAGCAAGAGAAGGGTTGTAGACTTTTGGATTTTCTTTCTTGATGGCAGTTTGGAAGTCAAAAAGATAGAGCTTGTCATCGGCCACCATAAAATTCTTGTGCAACACATCACGATGCGCGATATTGGTGCGATGCAAAACTTGAGCGCATTCCATTAAACCGTCGCGAATAATCTTCGATGTCGCGAGATCTAATGGCTTTTTAGCCAAGCAAAGATCAAAGAGCGTGACACCTTCGTGAAACACTGTTACGACAATGATGCTCCCATCGGCCAGTGTGTAGTTTTTAATCGGCACAATTGCACCAATGTGTGTGGCGCCCATTTCATGAATTTTTGCTTCAAATTCGCGTGCGCACTTTGCTTCATACATCACATCCTCTGCCATCGCAGCAGGATAAAACTTCAAAAAGCAGTCGATATTGGACTCAATTAAGGTGCCACGCCAAAAAGAAGAGCCCGATGCTGAGTGAGTCACGGAGGCAGGACGCAACTCCTTGAAATCACCCAATGCGGTCAATTGTTGAAAAAGCGGATTGTCCTCAAAACTCATGCTAACACCTCAAACTGCTTTTACACGGTTTCATTTCACGTGTAATCGATGCATACGCACATCCTTTATATAAAGTATAGCACACTCATCGTAAAAATAACGTCGATTCAGCAATCAAGTTGCACACGCCGTTTGACCTCCCCAAAGAAACTCTTTTACAAAGAAAGTTAAGGCCCTTTTATGAGAAGAGGAATGACTCCTCAAATGTGGTTTAAACGAGGGACAAATGAGGTGCAGTTGAGGGTGATTTTGAAAACAACCCTTTTTCAACTTCAAAACAAGCCTTTTTGAAGTCTAAAACAAGCCTTTTTCAAAGTGAAAACAACCTGTCTTCAAAACCCTTAGAGCCGACGGGCTTTTACGACATCCATTTTAGCGTGCATTTTTGCTCGCTAAATGCATCGTTTTCTGATTCGTTTTAAGGGTAACGTACCTTTACGAAAGGGTAATATTAAACGGTTGAAGGACGCGATCCAAAACGCCTTGCGCTTCAGAAATCGCCACACCATAATTCGTGATGGGCACCGTAGCGGCACGCGCTTGGTCAATGCGCCAGAGCATAAACGCACGATTAATCATGCAGCCACCGCAGTGAATAATCAACGCGTAACGACTCAAATCGCTCGGGAAATCCTTACCTGAGGCTACTTCAAAATTTAATTTAATGCCAAGTTTGCGTTGGATTAACGCAGGAATTTTCACGCGCCCAATATCTTCATCTGCGGCATGATGCGTGCAGGCTTCACCAATTAGAATGGTGTCGCCCTCTTTTAGAGAACGAATTGCAGCAGCACCCGCGGCAAGCGCCGGCAAATCCCCCTTCAAACGCGCCATCAAAATGGAGTACGTTGTTGCTGGCAATTCTGGCGGAATTTCCGCAATCATACGATCTACCACTTGCGAGTCACAAATCACAAGGTCGGGTTGATAACGATCCACGGCTTCACGGATGCGATTTTCGGTGACCACAACCGAGATAAAGTCGCGATCTAGCGCATTTCGCAAAACGTTAACCTGTGGCAGAATCAGCCTGCCTTTTGGCGCTTGGGAATCAATCGGGATAATCTGTAAAACCGTGCCTCCTGGCGGCACAATCCCTGCCAAAAGTTCTGGTGGCGCGAGAAATTCGCGCGGCAAAACCGTCGTTAACGCACCCTTCAATTGATTTAAAAAGGTATCGCGGTCATTTGTCTTTAACACAACTTGAGCGCCCGCTTCCGTAAAAGGCGTGATCCACTCAGCAGAAGGCTCACCCTTGTCAAGATGGGTTAACACCACAATAACAGGCTTCTGCGAGGTTTGAATCACTTGCAAAAGCTCCGCATCAGGCGTTTCATTTGGGCGAACGGCCACCACGCCAATTACGATATCTGCACGCGCAAGAGCTTGAAGCGTGCGCGCCTTACGTTCTGCGCCCAATGCCGTAGGATCGTCCCAACCGCCTGTATCCAACCACAAAACTGGGCCAAACGGGCGCAATTCCATCGTCTTTTCAACCACATCTGTCGTTGTGCCCGCCTGCGCAGAGGTAATTGCCACCTCCTGCCCTGCGATTACATTCAAAAGCGTTGATTTGCCAGCATTCGTTTTGCCAACGAGTGCGAGCGTAAGGCGTTGCGCTTTTGGAACTGCGGTTTTCATATGGTAAAAGTCCTTTTAACGACTAGATTGTTGCTCAAAAGCCTGACGCGCAGCATGCGCCACAATGGTAAACGCCATCACGACATTCAGCGAGTTTTTACGCCCAAACATCGGGATGCGCATCACGCCATCGCACGCTTTAATCACATCGGCGTCCAATCCAAAACGCTCGCTTCCCAATGCGATTGCGCACGGAAACTGCCACTGCCACGACTCTAACGTGGGTGCATCCTCTACCGTTTCAAGCGCAATCACAGGAATACCGCGCGCTTGCACCGCGCGAACAGCGTCAAGTGTGCGCGGGAAACGCGACCATTTGACCCAGTTTTCTGCACCTAATGCGGCCGACTTTGCACGCCCATCCGCAGGATCAGGTGTGTAACCGCACAGGAGAGCCTCTTCAATGCCAAAACAATCACTCACGCGAAAAAGTGTACCCACATTAATCGCAGAGCGGAAATTATCCGCAATCACCGTTAAGGACATCTTTGGCGCAGGCTCTGCAGTAGCAGACAAATCCTGTGACAAAATCTCCACATCGGTGACCTTAACGCGCTTCAATTCACGTTCGCACGGCACAATCATCGCGAACAAATCCTGGCGTGTCATCTGTTCACGCGCCAAACGCGCCAAATCTCCCAAATGCGGCACGTGTGCACAACGCTCCACCAAAAAGCGATGCAAATCTGCAATTGCAGCCTTACGAAAACGCTCTTTCTCCCAATCGCGATCCAAAGCCATTAAGCGTTTATATGTGTCACGCCACGGCTTTTCCAAATCAAGATGTTCCATAGAATCGCTCATTGCTCACTCGCTAACGCTTAAAACGTGTCCAATTCATCAAAGGCTGGCAGCGGCAAATGCGCATCAGGCGTGCCTTCAGGAATCGCATCAATGTAAAGATCGCCGAAATTCTCGGTTTGCGTCACAGTCAAATGGCGCAAACGTAGCAATTCCAAAAGCGCCACAAACGTCACAATTACCTCGCCTTTAGGCGCATCTTCTGGGAAAAGCGTATCAAAGCGCACATGCGGCTGCGCAGTAAGACGACCGAGAATCGTATTAATCTTATCAGGCACACTCCAGCGCATCATCTTCAAGTGGCCGAAAGAAACCGTCTCTTTCGCACGTTCAAGCACGCGCTTAAATGCATCCATCAATTCCGCAGTGCCGATATCCCCGAGCTTTTTCGCTGCTGCATCAACCTCTGGAGGCAATTGATCTGGCGCAGAACCCTTTGGATACGTTGCCGCACGCAAAACCTCACGGCGCGCAAAGGAGTTTGCCGCATCTTTATAACGTTTGTATTCCACCAATTGACGCACCAAATCAAGGCGCGGATCAAGCGGTTCTACATTGTCATCGGCTGCATCAGTGCGTTCATCAACAGGCAAAAGCATGCGACTTTTAATCAGCATCAACGTCGCAGCCATCACCACAAATTCACCCGCCACATTGATGTCTAACGCACGCATTCGATCAAGATACGCAAGATACTGACTCGTAATGCGCCCAATCGGAATGTTGTAGATGTCCACCTCCTCCTTGCGGATGAGGTGCAACAACAAATCAAGCGGCCCTTCGAATGCATCGAGGGCCACTTTATAGTCATCAAAAAGCGGTAATGTGGCGTCCATAATCTGACGCTTTTACGCGATTTTATTCAAGACCCGCTGCCTGACGAGCAGCATTCAAGGTGATACGAGCCTGCGCACGTGCCTTTTCCGCACCTGCCTGCAAGACCGCTTCCACTTCCTCCGGGTGCGCTACGAGATATTCGCGGCGTTCACGGAAAGGACCAAACTTGCGCTGGTAAATCTCAAAAAGCGCCTTCTTTGCATGGCCGTAGCCATAACCACCGCGCAAATAATTTTCGCGCATTTCGGCGAGTTCTTCCTCATTTGCGAAGAGCTTGTAAAGCGCGAACACGCGGCAAGTATCAGGATTCTTCGGATCTTCAAGCGGTGTGCTATCCGTTGCGATTTTCGAAATCTTACCCTTAACTTCCTTGTCCGTATCAAAAAGGCCAATCGTGTTATTGTAGCTCTTACTCATCTTCTGACCATCAAGGCCAGGAATCACAGCCACAGATTCCGAAATCATCGGCTCAGGAAGCTTAAACACCTCTACGCCATAAGCCTGATTGAACTTCGCAGCAATATCGCGCGTCACTTCAACGTGTTGCTTCTGGTCACGACCCACAGGGACAACGTCGCTCTGATAAGCCAAAATGTCAGCCGCCATCAACACAGGATACGCGAAAAGACCATGGCTCGCTGCGATGCCACGCGCAAGCTTATCCTTGTAAGAGTGACAACGTTCCAAAAGGCCCATTGGCGTCACAGTAGAAAGCAACCATGCTAATTCGTGCACTTCAGGCACATCCGCCTGACGGAAAAGGCACGCCTTCGCAGGATCAAGGCCACAAGCCAAGAAATCTGCTGCCACATCAAAGGTCGCCTGACGCAATGCTGCAGCGTCATGAACCGTTGTCAAAGCGTGATATTGTGCGATAAAAATAAAGGCTTCACCCTTCTCCTGCATGGAGATGGAAGGCTGCATTGCGCCGAAATAATTGCCCCAATGTAACTTGCCGGAAGGTTGGATACCGGTGAGAATACGCATGTCTAACTCCTTAAATAATGCGCAAATGATACCAAAAATCATCCGTTCTGCGTTATAATAGATAGCATGATTACCGAAATTACTAGTTTAGCGAATCCAAAAATCAAGCAAATCGTGAAGCTTCGCCAGCGTAGCCATCGCGATGATGCAGGGATTATGCTCACAGAAGGCTACCGTGAAATTCGTCGCGCACTCGACCACGGTTACCGTCCTGATGCCCTTTTTTACTGCGAAAAGCTTTGGCTCAAACACGAAAACGAACCCGCAATTGTTCGTGAATGCGAAAAGCTTGGCGCACGTCTCTACGCATGCACAGAACCTGTCTTTGCGAAAATCGCTTATCGTGAACGTCCAGATGGTCTCCTTGCTACAGGTCCGCTCGTAACAAAGACACTCAACGATCTTGACCTTCCAGAAGATGCCTTGGTGCTCGTTTGTGAATCTATTGAGAAGCCTGGCAACTTAGGCACAATGCTTCGTAGCGCAGACGCTTCAGGCGTAGCTGCTGTGATTGTTTGCGATCCCTGCACAGACATTCATAATCCGAACGTTGTGCGCGCTTCTACAGGCACTCTTTTCACGTTGCCCATCGCGGTGGCCTCCGCAAGTGAAACCTTAGCGTGGCTCAAAGCGCGTGGATTTTCAATTATGGCCGCTACGCCACACGCAGAAAAGCTCTACTTTGAGCAGAATCTCACTGGTCGCGTCGCACTCTGTCTCGGCAGCGAACAGTATGGCCTTACGGCAGAATTCATGAACAATGCGGACTTGCGTGTGCGCATTCCGATGTTGGGCACGGCAGATTCGCTCAATGTTTCTGCTGCTGCTACGATTCTCCTTTCGGAAGTGGTGCGTCAGCGCATTCTTTCGGGTCAAATCACACCGCCTGCCGCAGAAGCATGGCATGGTGAAGCAACGCATGACCATTAATTTCGACAAATTGGAGCACTTCAATGAACGACTGCATCTTTTGTAAAATCATCAAAGGCGAAATCCCCTCTTTCAAGATTTTTGAAGACGAACACGCCTACGCATTCTTGGACATCAATCCTATTGAACGCGGCCACACGCTCGTTATTCCGAAGTTTCACGCAAAAGAACTTTTCTTTTTGCCACCAGAAGAGCTCGCAGGCGTAATGCCTGCAATTCAGCGCACTGCAACATTGCTTAAGAAAAAGCTTGGCTGCGATGGCCTCGCACTTTCTCAGCTCAATGGCGAAGCGGCAGGCCAAACTGTTTTTCACGTGCATTTCCATTTGATTCCGCGTTACGCTGGTACGCCCATTGATTGGACGCCAAAAACGCCCGCACCCACAATGGAAGAACTTGCAGCATTGCACAAACAAATTATCGGTTAAAGGCATTTGGATAATAAAAAAGACTTAAAAAACCTTCATTATTACCCATTTTCTACTTTACGAACGCTTATTTTGTGCTATACTGTGCGCCACTTTCATGCCGGAATGGTGGAATGGCAGACACGACGGACTTAAAATCCGTTGCCGATTCAAGGCGTAGGGGTTCGAGTCCCCTTTCCGGCACCATTGATTACACCAATGTCTGAGTTTTATCAGCGTTGGTGTTTTCTTTTTCTCTTTTTCTTTCATTTTAAGCGTAATTTTTCACCTTTTTTCTTGATTATAGTAAGAGAAATAGGGTATCTTATGGTGTTTTGAAGCGCGCGATTGGTTTTTAGACGCGCACATGTAAGGATAAAGCATATGGCAAACGTCAAATTTTTCAGTGGCAAGAAGCTTCCGCTTGAGATGCATAAGGTTCGTATTGTTCAGAAGTTGTTCCTGCCACCCGTGGAGCGTCGTTGTGAATTGATTAACGAAGCAGGTAACAACACCTTCTTGCTTCAGAACAAGGATGTCTTCATGGACATGTTGACCGACTCTGGCGTGAACGCTATGAGCGATCTTCAGCAGTCTGCAATGTTCCGCGCTGACGATGCCTATGCAGGTTCTGAAACCTACAATCGCATGGTCGCTAAGGTGCGCGAAATCTTCGGCATGGAATACTTCTTGCCCGTACACCAGGGTCGCGCAGCAGAAAACATCCTCGCAACGGCTCTCGTGGAGCCTGGCGATGTTGTGCCAATGAACTTCCACTTCACCACCACCAAGGCTCACATTACTCGCATGGGTGGTCGCGTTGAAGAACTCATCATCAAGGAAGGTCTCGAACCCGTCAATGACTGCCCCTTCAAGGGTAACTTCGATCTCGAACGCCTTGAAGCCTTGATTCAGGAAGTGACCCCTGAAAAGGTGCCGTTCGTGCGTATTGAAGCTGGCACCAACCTCGTGGGTGGTCAGCCGCTTTCGCTTGAAAACATGCGCGGCGTTTCTGCGATTTGTAAGAAGTATGGCGTCCGTTTGGTGATGGATGCTTCGCTTTTGCAGGACAACCTCCACTTCATCAAGCAGCGTGAAGCCGCTTGCAAGAACATGTCCATCCGCGAAATCACCGCTGAAATCGCTTCTCTCATGGACATCATCTACTTCTCTGCTCGTAAGCTCGGCTTTGGTCGTGGCGGTGGTATCTCCATTCGCGAACAGGAAGTCGAACAGCGCATGAAGGAATTCATCCCCTTGTACGAAGGCTTCCTTACCTATGGTGGTATGTCCGTTCGCGAAATGGAAGCAATCGTTATCGGCCTTGACGAATCCATGGATGAAGATATCATCTCCCAGGGTCCGCAGTTCATTGAATACATGGCTACCGAACTCCACAAGCGTGGCGTGCCGGTCGTGTTGCCTGCTGGCGGCTTGGGCTGTCACATCAACGCTTCTGAATTCGTGAAGCACATTCCTCAGGCTGAATATCCTGCAGGCGCTTTGGCAGCAGCACTTTACATCGCTGGCGGCATCCGCGGTATGGAACGCGGCACGCTTTCTGAACAGCGTAACGAAGATGGCTCTGAACGTTTTGCTGAGCTCGAATTGCTTCGTTTGGCAATGCCTCGCCGTGTTTACACCCTTTCTCAGGTGGAATACGCCATTGACCGTGTGGAATGGCTCTGGAAGAATCGCGAACTCATCGGTGGCTTGACCTTCGTTGAAGAACCCAAGGTGTTGCGCTTCTTCTTCGGTCGCCTTGCACCTACGAGCGATTGGCAGCAGAAGTTGGCCGCAAAGTTCCGCGAAGACTTCGGCGATTCGCTCTAATTTGTAGCGCTTTACCAGAAGTACTCGATTTCAACACGCGCGGCGTCGTGAACACCCGCGCGTGTTGCTTTCAAAAAAGGAGTGGCAGATGAAGCACTTATTGCGTTTGATGATGGTGATGGCCCTTTTGTTTTTTACGAGCGTAGCCACGGCTTCTTGCTTTACGCTTTGCCCGCTTGGGAACCGTCCAGAAACATTGGATACGCATCGTTGCTGTTCGCTTTGCCTTGGCACACGTACGTCATCTAACGACAATCGTGTCGCTTACTACGGCATTGCGCTTGGTTTAGCGCACACATCTATGCCTGAAAACGATGTTTTACGCGTTTTTCGCGATGAACGCTGCGACTTCAATGGCGCTTCTATTCAGCTCTTTTCTCAGGTAAATTATGGCACGTTTAATGGGTTTGCCATCACGGGCCTTATTTCCATTCAGCGTGATCTTAACGGTGTTCAATTCTCTGGCCTTGCCAATGATGTGCAGACAATGAAGGGTTTGCAACTCGCAATCGCAATGAATATGGCGAATAAGAGCGAAGGTTTGCAGATTGGATTAGTGAACATTGCCAAGGAATTAAAGGGCGTTCAAATCGGCTTAATCAATATCAACAGCGCAGGCCTCGTCCTTCCGCTTATCAATATGGACTTTTAAGGGGGCGTTTGCATGATTGAATTTCGCGATGTTAGCGTCCGTTATGGTCCTGAAGCGCTCTTTGAAAACGCTTCTTTTAAGATTAATGCAAGCGAACGCGTTGGCGTCGTAGGGCCTAATGGGTCTGGTAAGTCTACGCTTTTTAAGTTGATTCTTGGCGATTTAACGCCTGATACGGGCGACGTTTTACACGAAGGTACACCGCGTATCGGTTTTGTACGCCAACATCTTGAGCCAGACACGCCTGAGCAAACGCTCTTACAGTATTGTCTTGAAGGCATCCCAGGATTTGAACAAACCGAACGCGAAATCGCGCGTCTTGAAGAGGCGCTTCCGTCAATTACAGATCCTGCGGAAAAAGAACGTACGCTAAAGATGTTGGGCGATGCGCACACACGCTTTGAACAAATGGGCGGTTATTCGCTTGAAGCGCGCGTGAAGGAATCGCTTGGTGGCCTTGGGTACGCGACTGAGGATTTTGACAAGCCTTTTGCCACGTTTTCTGGCGGTTGGCGTATGCGTGCAGAGCTGTCGCGCGTTTTGGCATCAAAGCCTGCCCTTCTCTTGCTTGACGAACCTTCTAACTATCTTGACTTGCCTGCTGTTGAGTGGCTTCAACGCTTCTTGAAGGCGTTTGATGGGACTCTGGTCTTGATTTCTCACGACCGCTATTTGTTGCGCGCGATTACGAAGATTACGTTAGAAGTCGATGGTGGCACTGTTACGCGTTACAACGGCCCATTGGATTATTATCTTGAAGAACGCGAATTGCGTTATCGTCAGCTCGTTCAGGCGAAGGCAAATCAGGATCGTAAACGCGAACAACTTGAGCGCTTTGTTGAACGTTTTAAGGCGAAGGCTTCTAAGGCAACGCAGGCGCAATCGCGCGAAAAGCAGTTGGAAAAGCTTGAAGAGATTCGCTTGCCAGCGCGCAGTCGCACGGCTGGTTATATGCGTTTACCACCTGCTCCGCACGCTGGTGCAGAGATTGTGCGTCTTGAAGGTGCGGCATACGCGTATCCTGGAAGTGACCGTAATATCTTTGCAGACCTTGATCTCCGCGTGATGAATGGCGACAAGATTGCCATCGTTGGTTATAACGGCATGGGTAAAACGACGCTTTTGCGTTTGCTTGCTGGTGTGCGCGAACCGACTGCTGGCAAGGCTGTTTTCGGTTATCACGTCGCGCCTGGCTACCAGAGTCAAGACCTTGCAGAAACAATGAATCCTGACGAAACGGTCTTTGGCATCGCGAAAGCGGCCGCTGGCACGTTACCTGAAAAGGAATTGCGTAACCGTTTGGGCGGCTTTGGCTTTGATGTCAATGACTGCGCCAAGCAGGTAAAAGTGCTTTCGGGTGGTGAGAAAATTCGCTTGGCATTTGTGCGCATTTTCTTGAATCCTCCGAACTTCCTTTTGCTTGACGAACCCACAACGCACTTAGATCTCGAAGGTCGCGAAACTTTGCAGAAGGCTGTGCGTGATTACAATGGCACGGTGGTGCTGGTTTCGCACGACGTAGAATTTGTGCGTGGCACGGCGACGAACATTCTTGAGGTTTCGCGCCAAGGCATTCGCCGCTTCCCTGGCGGATATGACTACTATCTTGAGAAGACTGCGGCTGAGGTCGCGCCTGAATCGGTAGAGGAAGCCCCGCGCGAAAACAAGGTTTCTGCGAAGGATTTACGTCGCCAACGTGCTCAAGAGCGCGCCGCTAAAGCGCCTGAAATGAAGCGTTTGAAGCGAAAAGTTGCTGAAGCAGAGGCTGCAATCGCAAAGTTGGAAGAAGAACAAGCCGCGATCTTGGAATCGCTTGGTGATGGTTCTTTGGATGCGCAGGGCATGGCTGAGGCTGGAAAGCGTTTGAAGGCGCTGGAGTTTGACCTCGGGAAGTTTACGATGGAATGGGAAGAAGCGGCGCTTGCGTTAGAAGAACTTTCCGCAGAATAAGACGTTTTTAGGGTGAATTGCAATGCACGCATTGGCGCGAATGTTCATGAGTAAGGAATTCTCGTGGTGGCTTTCTGGCACTACGATTGTGGCATTTGCAACGCATTTTAGCGGTGAAGATGTGCTCACATGCATAATGGCATTAACTGGCGTGTGGTATGTTATTTTCGCTGGACAAGGTCGCAGAATCGCCTTTTTACCAGGTGCTGTGAATATTCTCTTGTACGCGGCGCTTTCTTGGCGAGCGGCTTATTACGGCGAGGTCTTCTTACAATTGCTCTATTACCTCCCTCTGAACATTGCTGGGTGGTTTTTGTGGAAACGTCATTTGAATGCCGAAACAGGGCGCATCGCGAAGCGTCGCCTTCAAACACGGTGGTATTTGCCGCTTTTAGGCGGCGTAGCCTTTACAATCCTAGCCTTTGGGTTTCTGCTGATTTGGCTTGGCGGCAAGCGTGTTTGGCTTGATAGCACGACGACGATTCTCTCTCTCGTAGCACAAGCGCTTACAATTGGGCGTTATGCAGAACAGTGGCTGTTGTGGTCGGTAATCAACGCTATTTCGGTGGTTTTATGGTTTGGCACAAATGTGAGCGCAATTGTGACCTCTGTGATGTGGGGCTTTTACCTTTGTTATGGCATCGCAATGGCGATTCAGTGGCATAAAGAAACGCAAAAATGCTAATGTTTCTGCGATTTCCCTCCACAACTTCGGTAAATGTGTTATAGTGATACAGTTTTAGGAGCGTAACGTTTTATGGATTTCTTCATTGCAGATACACACTTTGGCCATGATAAACTCAGGGCGATGCGTGGTTTTGCCTCTGTTGAAGAGATGGATGCGCTCTTAATCAAGAATTGGAATGACCGCGTAAGCGATAATGACCACGTTTATATCGTGGGCGACTTAATGTATCGCAATGCACGCCCTGCCACGGACTATCTTTCGCAACTCAATGGTAAGAAGCATCTCGTCATTGGCAATCACGATCGCGCGTGGATGAAGACGGTCAATCTCGCAGACTGGTTTGAAGAAGTCGGTTTTATTCTTGAAGGTGACCGTAAGGGCTCCTACTTCACCGTGAGCCATTACCCAATGATGGACTGGTATCGTCGCCGCCATGGCGCGCACCTCATTTATGGCCACATTCACAACAACACTTGCGACCCCTATTTCCACTTCTTGCAGACGGTTCCACAAGCCTACAATGCTGGTGTAGACGTCAATGATATGAAGCCCGTCACGCTCTCCGAACTCATTCGCAATACTGCAGCCTATCGTGCAGCGCACGGACGTCGTTAATTCGCATAGAATTTGACGCGCGTTTTGCCTCATTTTTTCACCCAAAGCGGCCGCCTTTTTAGCGGCCATTTTTGCCTTCATAAAGCACCCCTCTTTGGAGTCATTTTGAAAACAACCCTTTTTCAACTTCAAAACAAGCCTTTTTGAATCGCAAAACAAGCCTTTTTCAAGTTGAAAACAACCTGTCTTTCAAAACCCACTTATTACAGGCTTTTCGAGGGGTCACTTTTCCACCGCAGAAAAGTCCATTTTCTGCACAAGCATTCACGCAGGATACTTTAGTTTTGCCCCATTTTTATGATATACTAATGGGCGATTGTTACCTTAATTCTCGGGCACGCGTACGAACGCGCGTAAGAAGCATCCCACTTTTGGACCTCGGCATGCTTCACCCAAGAAGGAGTAAAAGAGAAATGACTGACGAAAATGTGACCCCTGAAACTCAGGACACCACACCCCCTGCAGCCGAAGAAACCCAGACGGCAAACGCTGCAGAAAATACCGAAACCGCACCCGAAGCAGCTGCAGAAGCTACGGGCAATCCCTCTATTGACGCTTTGATGGCCGATTTGGCCGCCGCAAAAGAACGTCACCTCCGCTTGATGGCCGACTTTGACAACATGCGTAAGCGTCAGGCTCGCGAATTGGAAGAGCGCACCGCACGCGCAAATGAACGCCTTTTGAACTCGCTTTTGCCCGTGTTTGACAACTTCGAAATGGCCCTCTCCGTGGCACAAGAAGATACACCCTTCGTCCAAGGCGTGAAGATGATCGCTGGCGAATTCCGCAAAGTGCTCGAACAATCTGGTGCAGAAGTCATTGACGCCCCCGAAGGCACCACCTTTGACCCCATGGCACACGAAGCCCTCTCAATGGTGCCGCACGCAGAAATCGCACAGGGTTGCGTAGTGAATCAATTCCGCAAGGGTTGGAAACTCGGCGGTAAAGTCGTGCGCCCCGCACAGGTGATTGTATCCGCTGGCGCACCCGCACCCGTAGCAGAAGGTGCACAGGAGGCTTAATCCATGGCCACAAAACGCGATTACTACGAAGTTCTTGGCGTTGAAAAGAGCGCAGACGCAGAGGCCATCAAGAAGGCCTACCGCAAACTCGCCATGAAATATCACCCTGACCGCAATCAGGGCGATAAAGAAGCCGAAGAAAAGTTCAAAGAAGCCTCTGAAGCATACGAAGTGCTCTCCGACGAATCTAAGCGTCGCATGTACGATCAGTATGGCCACGACGGCATGAAGAATGCGTTCGGCGGTGGCGGCTTCAACTTTGACCGCGACTTCACCCACGGTGCTGACCTCAATGACATTTTGAATCAGTTCTTTGGCGGCGGCTTCGGTGGCGGCTTTGGGTTTGGTGGTGGCGGCGGACGCCGTCGCGACCCCAATGCACCTCAGCGCGGCGAAGATACCGAAATGCGCATCCGTCTCTCCTTCGAAGACGCCCTCTTTGGCATTCAGAAAGAAATCCGCATTCACGCAGCAGTCTCCTGCCCTGACTGCAATGGCACAGGCGCAGAAGCAGGCTCCAAGCGCACCACTTGTAAGCACTGTGGCGGCTCGGGCGTCGTGCAGCAGCGCGGTGGCTTCTTTGGGATGTTCCAGCAGACCTGCCCTGTTTGCCAAGGCAATGGTTCGGTTATTGAAAAACCCTGCCGCAAATGCCGCGGCGATGGTAAAGTGGCCTCCGAAGAAACCGTCACCGTTACAGTGCCAGCAGGCATTGCAGACGGCATGAGCGTGCGCGTGGCAGGCAAAGGTAACGCAGGCGAAAACGGTGGCCCGCGCGGCGACCTCTACTTGCGTTGCTCCGTGGCAGAAAGCGAACTCTTTGAACGCGAAGGCCAAGACCTCATTCTGCGCCTAAGCGTTTCGCCCGTATTGCTCGCGCTCGGCGGCGAAATCCCCATTGAAACGCCCAATGGCACAGGCACTCTTAAGATTAAACCCGGCACGGCCAACCACTCGGTACAGCGCCTCCGTGGTCAAGGAGTCTGCGCAATCGGCCGTCATCCCGCAGGCGATTTGCACATCGTTCTCGTTGCCGAAACGCCGCAGTCGCTCACCAAGGATCAGATTAAGCTGCTCGAAAAGTTGCGCGCAGAAGAATCTGACAAGACCTATCCCACACGCACAAAGCAGAATAAAGCCGCAAAGGCCTTCGCTGAACGCCGTGGCAAAAAAGCCTAATCCCCTTTAACCCGTTAATCGAAAGGTCCCATTATGGAACTCTCCACCCTCACAGCCGTTAGCCCGATTGATGGTCGCTACGCCGACAAAACCGCACCCTTGCGCGCCGTTTTCTCCGAATTCGGCCTCATCAAGCGCCGCGTTCAAGTTGAAATCGCATGGTTGCTCGCACTCTGTGACGAGCCTTGCATCCCCGAAACTGGCGTTTTGACCGACGCACAGCGCGCCGCCATTCAAGCAATTGCAGACGATTTCTCCCTCGCAGACGCTCAGCGCGTGAAGGATATTGAAGCTACCACCCGTCACGATGTGAAGGCTGTGGAATACCTTATCCGCGAAAAGCTCCCCACAGACTGCGCACACTTGAGCGAATTCATCCACTTTGCCTGCACCTCTGAAGACATCAACAACATGTCTCACGCTTTGCAGCTCCGTGATGGTCTCGCAATCCTCCGCGCAGAACAGGAAGCCCTCACCGAAGCACTCAAGACGATGGCCAATGAAACCATCGCGTTGCCCATGCTCGCACACACCCATGGTCAGCCCGCAAGCCCCACGACCCTCGGTAAAGAACTCGCTGTTTTCGTACACCGTCTTCGCCGTCAGGCCGCTCAGATTGACGCTATCGTGCTCCCCGCGAAGATGAATGGCGCTGTGGGTAACTACAATGCGCACACCTCTGCTGCTCCTGATGTTGATTGGCCGGCACTTTCTAAGCGCGTGATTGAAGGTTTTGGTCTTAGCCAGAACCCCTACACCACGCAGATCGAAAGCCACGATGGCATGGCAGAACTCTTTGACGCCCTTCAGCGTTGGAACCGCATCCTCTTCGATTTAGACCGCGACGTTTGGATGTACGTCTCCATGAAGTACCTCAAGCAGAAGGTGGTCGCTGGCGAAGTGGGCTCCTCCACGATGCCGCACAAGATCAACCCCATTGACTTCGAAAACTCTGAAGGCAACCTCGGTCTCGCAGAAGCCATCCTCGGTCATCTCGCACGTAAGCTCCCTGTGAGCCGCATGCAGCGCGACCTTACCGACTCCACCGCAATTCGTAACATCGGTGCAGGCTTCGCTTACTCCCTCATCGCAGTGGCTTCCACCAAGCGTGGCCTCGGCCGTATGAGCCCCAACGAAGCCGAACTCGCCGCAGACCTTGACCACGCATGGGAAGTCTTGGCAGAACCGATCCAGACAGTCATGCGTCGCTATGGCGTGCCTAACGCTTACGAAAAGCTCAAGGCGCTCACCCGCGGCAATGCCATGACCGCTGAATCCATCCGCGAATTCATCGGTACGCTTGAAATTCCTGAAGCAGACAAGGATCGTCTCCGCGCAATGACGCCGGCAGATTACATCGGCCTTGCAGCTCAAATGGCGCTCTAAGTTACACTTTAGACAAGAAAGCCAAATAAAAGAGAAAGACTGCGTGTTCTCGCAGTCTTTCTCTTTTTCAACCGTAAAGGCTTCGTATTTGCACGAAATTAACGCATATTAACCTTTGGGACAGTTCGCAACAAATGCCTTTAAAAGAGCCGCCATGCGCGGTTTTGCAGATTCACTTTCCGCAAGAACTTCTTCATGAACAAGCGTTGTTGAGTGCAAACCCGCCGCCATATTCGTAATACAGCTCAATGCCGCGACGCGAATACCGCCTGCATGCGCCATAATTGCTTCTGGGACAGTGCTCATCCCGACAGCATCTGCACCTAACGTGCGATAGGCTCGAATCTCCGCAGGCGTTTCATACGAGGGGCCAGGAGAGAACACATACACGCCTTGACGCATTGTTTCGCCGCCTTGTTCCAAAAGAATCTGCGACAACTCTGGGTCGTAAACGTGAGACATGTCAGGGAAACGTGTACACCATTCTGGATCGTGAGGCCCACGCAAAGGGTTCACGCCCGTAAGATTGATGTGGTCTGTTAACACCATTAAGTCACCAGCGTGGAAGTTTGCGTTAATGCCTCCTGCGGCATTGGTGATTAACAGCGTTTTGACTCCCAACGCTTTTAACACACGAATGGGATAAACGACTTGTTCAATTGGGCAACCTTCATAGTAGTGACGACGACCACTAAAAACAATAACGCGACGACCAGCTAAAGTCATCAGAAGCAATTCACCTTTGTGGCCTACCACAGAAGCGGCCCCAAAGTCAGGTAAATCCGCGTAAGGAACAACTGCATGAATCGCCTCTGGCGCTAATGCTTCACCCCAACCAGAGCCTAAAATAAGGGCACAATCAATTGGGTGTTCACGAAATGCCGCTGGCAAAATTTCAGAAAGATTTGTCGACATTAGTTAAACTCCTTCATGATTCTTTGTTGGATTGCACAAAATAGATTACACTGTCGTTGCGTTTACACACTGCAGTATTTAGAGATTGCCATCCGTAGCGGTCACTTCTGCATCAGCAGGCACAATTGGAAAACCAATCAACGCAGATAATTCCTCTGCGGGCGTTTGCTCTTTTACAGGCGCTTCTGTTGCAGACGTCGCAACAGCTTCTGCGACCTCTTCCACCGTTTGAGTTGGCTCTTCTGCAGAAGGCGCAGCTTGTGCCGTTTCAACCTTTATTTCAGAAAGCGAATTTACGACCTCAACAGGCATCCCAACTGAGACTAACTCAAAGAGTTTTTCAGCATTCCAGTTGGTCAAACGGAAACATCCACGCGATTCAGGACGACCTACACTATTGGGCTGAGGCGTACCATGAATGCCGTAACCCGACAACGAAAGCCCAATCCATCGACTTCCCACAGGGTTGCGCGGGCCAGGAGCCAGGATCTTCTTGCCTACACTTGGGTCTTGTCCATAATTCGCAGGATCGTAGGTATAGTTTGGAGCTTTGGCCGTATTAATCACTTTTAACATGCCGACATCTGGCAAATGGGCGCGATTACGTGCAATAGAACACGGGAAACGTAAAACCATCGTTCCTTCTGCGTTATAACCTGCGAGCACGCATTCCTTTAAAGCCACCACTAAGCGTGCGGGTTTCTCAAGCGCAGCAGTGCGGACATTCGGAACAACAAGGATTGAACCTTCTTGCAAATCTTCTGGCCAATTAATGATAGCAGGATTCAAACGGCGCAGTGTGCGCTCGGATGTGTGGAAACGTTCTGCAATGCACGCGCCAATCGTGTCATAGCCTAACAATTCCATCTTCGCACGTTCATTGATTGTGGAAGGCATAGGCCCTGTTACCAAAGCCATGTCTTCGGCTGTAATTGCATAGCGAATCAACGCTTCAGGCATTGTAGCGATTTCTGCATAAAGCGGCACATCCACCCAAGCGGTTTGCTTCACGCCACGCGATTGTTGCCATGCACGCATTGCCTTGAGCGAACCTTCGCCCCAAACGCCATCAATCACGCCACACGAAAAGTTGAAACGATCTAAGAAAATCTGCAACATCAAGACTTCTTTATCGTATGCTTTTGGCGGGCGCAAGATGTGTGCACAGTTGGGCTCTACATCTGCTTCTGGAATTTCATCCACTTTATCCGCTTCTGCTACCGTTAAAGGCGTCTGCTGATTTGCAGAGACAACGGGTGCAGAGACTGCGGGTGTTTCTGCAGGCGTCACGGACTGAACGGGCGTAGTTTTCTCCGTTTCAGGAACGTCTTCAATCACGATTTGGAAGGGCGTTTCTTCTATCGGGTCTGGAATGAAATCGGTAGCCGTCAACAATGCTGCGCTCAATAAACCAAAACAAAAGAGCATCGTTTTCATCTTATCAATCTCCTTTACGGCGTAATATTGTAGCATAAACCAACAAATCTCCCCTCTTTCTCCTCTTTATGCGCGTAATTGAAAACACGAAAACGCAAGGTTTATGCTACACTATACAAAGTATGAAGCAGATTAAAGGTATTGTTTTTGATTTTGGCGGCGTTATTTCTGCGGCGCATGATGCGACATTTTGGGAAAAAGCCAAGGCGCTTACTGGCTGGACACGTGACGAGATTTGGGCTGGTTGGCGAAAGCATCGTTGGATGTTGGACGCAGATTTCGTGACGCCTCAGGGCTTATATCACTTGATTAGCAAGGATTTAGGCACACATCTTGACGGCAAAACGCTTGATCAGCTCGCTGAAATGGACTACGATTCTTGGGCCGTTCCCAATCCTGAGACCTTTCAATGGGCGCAGGAATTGAAGGCTGCGGGTTACAAAATTGGCATTTTAACGAATATGCCGACATCGTTTATCCCGTGGTTTAATCGTGCTGCGGCGGCCTTTCGTGCGCTTGCAGACGCGGAGGTCATCTCTGGTGTAGAACACATCGTTAAGCCCGATCCTGCGATTTATGCTTTAATGGCTCAACGACTTGAATTGCCGCCTCACGCGCTTTGTTTCTTTGATGACATGATGCCCAATGTTGAGGCCGCGCGAAAGTGCGGATGGAAAGCGGCTCAATTCTCAACTGTTTCACTCGCGCAGGCGGCATTAGCCGAAATGGTGTAAGGATGTTTTATGAAACCTCGCGCTCAAAAAGCCAAGCCCCAACCCCCTACTCCGGCGCCTTCAATGCCTAAGCGCGCTTTATGGCGCCTTCGTGAACTCCCGTGGGAACGCATTGCCTTCTGCGCCACGATTGCGACGCTCCTCCTTACTGCGCTTCTTCAGATCGAACTCTTTATGAAGCTCGGTAGTCGCGCGTTGTGTTATGCAGATTGGAACGGCTTTTGGGAGGCGGCTACGCGTCCTGTTCCTGGTGGCGCTTTAGCTTGGTGTGGCGAACTGCTTGCAACGCTTTTCCAGGTGCCATGGTTAGGAATGCTCGCCTTTTTGGGCCTTTCTGTCGCGGTAACGTTACTTGGACGCTTTTGGTGTCGCTTGAATTGGTGGGCAGCTTTAGCACCGTGCATCCAGGTGGTTCTGCAATTAACCTATTGCGGCTTTAGCGCTTGGATTTTCCACGACTCAACTTTTATGCAAACCTATCTGCTTGAATGGGCGGCATGCCTCTTTGCTTTAGGTGCGGTAAAACGTTTTGGCGCGTGGGGTATTTTCGCGGCACTTTTGTATCCTGTTACGGGCATTTCTGTACTTTTTGGCCTTATTGGTGCGATTCTACTCAAAAATATCACGTATTTCACACGCGCGCTCTGCCTTGCGACACCTATTTTGGTGGTTATTGCGTGGAAACTTACATGCTATGCGGATCCTTCTTGGCCCAATCTTTTAAAGACGCAAACCTGGTTTTTGTTTGAAAAGGCGTCCTTTTGGTGGGAAGTCTTTACCTTCTTAGCGCTCAAAAGTGTCTTTACCGAACCTTATTGGACAGCGCGTTTTTACGCAGCTGCGCCGCTCAAACGCTCAATTGCTGCGATTGCGACACCTATTTGCTTAATCGCTACGCTTTTGCTTATTCGTGATCCTAATTCGCTTTATAGCATTTTACGCTGCGAACGTAATCTGCGCACGGGTGATGGTCGCGCGGCTTTACAACTTCCAGAATCGGAAATCATCAACCACCGCATGTTGTCGGCCTACTACATTCACGGTTTGTGGCGCGTAGGACAATTAGAGGACAAACTCTTTGATATGCCGTGGAAGGTTTCACACAAATCTACCACAATTGACACGATGAGCTTGGATGGTCATTGGCTGCTTTACCACTATGGCATTGTGCAGATGGCGCGCAGATGGTGTTATGAGAGCGTGATTAAGCTCGGTTGGACGCCTGATGACTACGCGCTACTCACAAAGGTGGCCATCGTTTGCAACGAAATGCCGCTGGCGCGCCGTTATGCGCAGCAGCTTGCTCGTATTCCCTTCCGTGGGAAAGAAGCGGCGGAATACCTCTCGTATGTCAATGGCGTACAGATTCCTAAAACGCATGAATTGTGGCGCATTGCAGAGCTTCACCTTCGTCTCGCGGCCGATGAAGGGTCGCCAACATTTGAAGCTGGCAAAAAGCTTGAAGATGGCATCTATAATCGTTACGCCGTTTTAAAGAATGGCAACCGCGATATGGTCGCGCTCTATTTGTGCTCGTCCTTACTCTTACAAGACACTACAGCGCTCACAGAGAACTTTGACGTCATCTGTTCCGTTTGGCCGCAGCGTCCTCTTCCGCGCGCATTTCAGCAGGGTTTACTCGCAGCTGCTGCAAGTTTACCCCCTACACAACAGCCTCGTTTAACGGCAAATCTCTTCTCTCCTGGCATGTTTGAAGCCTTTCAAGCCTTCCAAAAGGAGGCGCCCACTGCGAATCCCACGGCTGAGTCCTTCCGTAAGCGATTTGGTAAATCTTACTGGTATTATGCTACCTTCGTGCAATAAACTAGCAAGAGTGTGATAGACTATACGGCACATGAAGCGCAAACCCAACGAATTTGATTTTGTTTATGCAGTGCGGCACACGGAGATTCTCCATGCGCCGAAGCGCATTTTAGACCCTTTTGACCAGACCACCATTGACTACACGCTCATTGCCCAACCCATGGACAATCCGAATCAAACGTGTATTCGCGAGGGAAAACTCCAAACCTTCCCGCCGCATCTTGTTTTGCCTGAAGATCTCTTCACGCAAGAACTTGAAGGATTTGGCCAACAGGCGCAGAAATATCTCGAATTCCTCAAACAACACGCTTCACGCATTCGCATTCTGCGCTATTCCTATCGTCTTCGTCGCGAAACGTACAATGAAACCATTGTCAACGAACCCATTGAGCTCATTCGCGAACAAGCGTTAGAACGTCATCAAAACAATCCCAATCCCTACGCGGCGCTCGTACAAGGCGTTGATGAACCTTGGGATGTGTGTTTGCTGCATCTTTTCATGAAGCTCGTACAGGCGTCTGTCCCAAAAGCATTAGATGCGATTGAACAGCGCGCAAAGCACAACTTCAAAGAGCAGCTTCGCCCTGATGATCGCGCTGAAATTGAGCGCGCCTTTACTGCGGCAGAACACGATCGCACACTCATCCCACGTCTTGGTAATTTACTTCGCGAAAAAGGCCTCTTTGAGGTTTATCAAGATCGCTTTTTTGCCTTACTTCGCTAACCCATTTTTTCGCATTTTCAAAACAAGCCTTTTTCAATCTCAAAACAAGCCTTTTTGAAAACGAAAACAAGCCTTTTTGAAGTTCAAAACAACCTCTTTTCAAAAAAAGGGCCCATTCCTTTCGGAATAGGCCTTTTTTGAATGGTTTAACGTCTTAAAACGTTGTCACGCAGTCGCGCAATTACCACTGGGATTCGCGAGGCTGTGCCGGGCGGCGAGAATCGCGCGGACCGCGACCACCAAAGCCTCCGTCACGGCGGGCGCCACGGCCGCCAAAACCGCCTTCGCGACGAGAGCCACGATCGCCACCGAAACCGCCCTCACGGCGCGGACCGCGACCGCCAAAACCACCTTCACGGCGGGCGCCACGACCACCAAAGCCGCCTTCGCGACGGAAACCACCGCGGCCACCATTGCCGCCTTCACGCTTGAAATCCTTGTTCTGAGATTCATTCGCACGAATCTGACGGCCATCGAGTTCGGCGCCATTGAGTGCTGCTACGGCCGCAGCGGCTTCTTCTTCATTCGGCATTTCAACAAAACCGAAGCCCTTAGAACGATGCGACATACGATCCACAACCACACGGGCAGAGGTTACTTCACCATAAGCCGCAAATGCTGCACGAAGAGATTCGTCATTCGTGGCCCAAGCGAGATTACCGACATAGATATCCATTGGGATATATTCCTAACTAAACTGCCGTAAAGCACATTTTGTTTTGGCAAAAAATACGCAACGGCAGACGAGGCGTTTGTTTGCAGAAATCCAAAGAGGACACTCCTCTCTCAAAACGAGAAATACAATATCATAAAACACAGACGCGCGCCTAAAATCAATACGCCTTTTTCAAGGTTTTCACGCGATTATTCACATTTATTACATCAAAATGCACTTCTCTTGCATTATTCGTGCGTGAAAAACAGAAGAGATGCCCCTTATCGAAGGCGAAAAAGAAAGCCGGGGCGCATAGGAGGTTGCCAAATCAGCACCTCTATTGGCGCAGAAAAGGAAGTGCCATCCGTTGTACGACAAGCGGCCCAAACTTTACGCGTTGATTCAAGATTTTCCAACATCGCTGCATAATCAAAAAGAGAATTCGTAGAGGCGCCTTGTTGCGTCACAGAAAACGTCCTTAAAAGGCGCGTTTCCACTAATGCCATCCACGGTTCGTAAAGCGCATCTAAGCGCGGCATTTCAGCCGTAATACGAAATGTTTCCGTTTCTAAACGCGAATCTTCTGCGAGGCAAATAACTGCGTTTTCTTGCGGTGTAAGCGAATTCTGGAGCATATTTCCCTTCACAAGCGCCACATCCCAATCTCCTGTGAAATTCAACGCTTGCACATTTGCACAAACAACCCCTTCACGACAGTCAAAAGGAGGATATTTTTCAGACGCCAAAATCAATTCGCCACCCGCAGGAATAACATGCGGATAAACCGAAAGCGCACCCGCTGATTTATCTGAAAAATCCCACGAATACGTTGTGCCCGTGTCGCGTTTAACCGTCTTTAACACATATTCTCCGCGCAAGTGAATCGGTCGATCTGTGGTATTGGTAAGGGCCACCGCCTTTGCAGTAGACAATCCCCCTCCAGATTTGATCCACAAAACACGCGAAAGATAGACGCCAGGCGTTATGGTGCGCGGCAAAGAACGTTCTGCAAAAATGCGAATTTCGCCGCGAAGATTGCGCTCCTCTTTCGGCCACGTCAATTGAAGCATTTCCCAATCGGCAAGATTTCGAACCTCCGTAAATGCTGGAAACGCCTGTGTGGTAACAATTAAAGGCGCAGATGTGCGAATCGCGATAGAGTTATCTGCATTTTTGTAATGCGCAGAAACCTTTACAGAATAAGAAGTGCCACTGGTTAATCCCGTAACCACTTGCTGAAGTTGCTGCGCAGTTACTGCAATTTCACGCGTTTCAATCGTGCGCTGAATTTGTTGTAGTTCAAGCGTTAAATAACGCGGAGGCGTCTTATTCTCAGCCTTTACCCTAAAGCGGATTTGTTGTGCGCCAGCAGGAATCGCATTCAGCAAATACTTTTCACCAATAAAAGGTTTTGAAACCCACGTTTCACCACCATCCAAACTCATTTCAAATGAAGTTGGGATTTCGCCATGCACAGTTGCAAACGCACTTCCAACACGCGCACCCTCCGTCCATGGAGCCAAATCAAACGGCGTTTTACTTTGAAATATTTGATCCGATTCTGCCGTCCAGTCGGGCGTCACAACAAGCGTTGCACGCGTAGTAGTTAGTTGCTCTTCCACTTCCAACGTATACGCACTTGGCGTAACACCGCCATCCATTTGCCATGTTAATTCAAAACTATCACGCGTAATTGCAGAAGCAGTTAAGTCACATGGCGAAGCGTACGGTACCACTTGAATTGTGCCAGATACACGCGATTCCATTCCTTTGTCATCTTTAACAACAATCTCAAAGGGATAATCGCCACTCGTTGTTGGCGCATCAAACGAGAAACTAACTGGTAAAAATGGGTCTGAAACCGTGTGAATAAAACCGTTAAAAGAAACCGAAAGCGAAGTATAAACCCCCGAACCGCCAGAGACATCATTCACTGAAATTGAAAATGACGCACCTAAACGTACACTTTCTTCAACCGCATAATTTACCGAAAGCTTTGGCAATGCGCTCGTCCACGAAACCGAACCCAATTCAAAGACTTGCGCACCTTCATTCCAAAAGCGCAGAGACTTCACCAATATTGACTCATCTAAAAGAAACGTTGTAGACGCTGTTCCACCCTGACTGCCTGTAAAGAAGGAAAACGAACCAGAGAGATTTTCGCCATTACTTGTTGTTAATTCAATGCCAAGCGAGTTTTCTGCTTTTGCTGCAGCACTTGATGCCGTTGAACAAACCACTGTCAACGTTTGAATAGATGCTAATTGGTTATTAGGAAAGTCGTAACACAGCGAGCCATTTGCATTCGCACGCAAGCCTACACCATTTTTACGCGCGTAACCTTTTGGATCAATGCAATACCATCCACCACGATCATACGAATCTGAAGGGCCTGTAAACGCCTTTGTTCCTGTCACAGAAAAGTCTGGAGACAGTAAATAATCACCCGAAGACCCATCTGCAAAAAGCGACCCAAAGGCCGCTATCAAAATTGCAAAAAAGGCACTCCGTTTCACAATACCACGTATTTAATGTAGAAGAGCCGCCCACTGTTCACGCGCCAGCTGAAATGCTTTCGCGCGATGAGAGATTCCAGCCTTCACGGCATCAGGTAAAATGCCAAAAGACTCTGTGTAGCCAGCAGGCTCAAACAGCGGATCATAACCAAACCCATTCGCACCTGTAGCATCCGCAAGAATCGCCCCTTCACATGCGCCACGAAGCGTTTGAACCGCGCCATCAGGCGTGGCTAACGCAAGCGCACAAACGAAACGCGCTGTACGTTGAGGCGCTGGCACGTCTGCAAGTTCACGTAACAGCTTCGCATTATTCGCGGCAGAATCGCCATGTGTGCCCGCATAACGCGCGGAATGAATGCCAGGTTCACCGCCTAAAGCATCCACTTCTAAGCCAGAATCGTCAGCCACAGCCGTAAGACCTGTCGCTTTTGCCCACGCGATAGCCTTAATTGCCGCATTTGCTTCAAAGGTGTCGCCATCTTCAATTGGATCTGGGACGTCAGGAAAACGATCCGTTCCAATCAGTTCAACACCCGGCAACATTTCGCGAATTTCTTGCAACTTGTGCGCATTACGCGTAGCAATTAAGATAGCCATGACGCAAACCTTCCAAAAAAGCCGTTGCTCATGGTGCGAACAACGGCTTTTAACTTTTATTAGAGCGTGCCTTCGCGGAGGCGCTGTGCTACAGTCTTTAGACGCGCGACTGTACGTTCGCGACCCAAGAAGACCAACATTTCAAAGAGGCCAATACCCGTCATGCCGCCAGAAACGGCCACACGAATCGGGTGAACCAAGGGGCCCATACCCTTGTCGCCACGTGCTTCACCAAGCGCCTTGATGTCAGCTTCCAATTCAGCTACTTCAAAAACAGGCGCATTCTGGAAGCGTTCTGCGAGCTGATCAAGCAATTCAGGCATCCCTTCTGTGTGCAAACGAGATGCCACAGCCTTTTCTTCAAATGCAAAGTCTTCCGTAAAGAAGCACGCGAAAGGACCAGGGAGGTCTGCATACGTCTTTGTACGGCCCTGAATCTGAGCCAAGAGTTCTGCCTTGTTACCACCAAGCGGTTCCACAGGAAGGCCTGCAGCAACAAGACGCTTGTCAAATTCTGCCACATAATCTGCGGCGGGCTGACGTGCGATGTATTCACCATTCATCCAGGTGAGCTTCTTCATGTCAAAACGAGCAGGAGAAGCCTTGCACTTTTCAAAAGCAAACGCCTCAACCATTTCTTCGCGCGTCATGACTTCACGATCATCGCCAGGAGCCCAACCCAAAAGTGCAAGATAGTTGAAAAGTGTATCTGCCAAGTAGCCCATTTCGCGGAATTCACCCACGAATGCAGAACCATCGCGCTTCGAATAAGGCTTACCTGCATTATTCACAATCATCGGAAGATGCGCATACTTCGGCACAGGTGCACCGATCGCCTTAAAGAGCATAATGTGCTTAAAGGTATTTTCCACATGGTCATCGCCACGAATGATGTGCGTAACGCCCTGTGTAATATCGTCCAACACGTTTGCAAGGTGGAAAACAGGAGAGCCGTCAGAACGCACAATCACGAAATCCTGCGTATCCTTAGCCATCTTTTTCATATGACCCTTCACAAGGTCATCAAATTCAATCACACCCTCTGTTGGCATGCGGAAAATAACGCATTCACCTTGGCCGCCCTTGTTTTCCTTGTAAGCGTAGCCCTTATCCAACAGCATCTGAGCCACTTCCAAGTGATGAGCGCGCTGACTGGTCTGGTAAAATACTTCGCCATCCCAATCCAAGCCCAACCACTTCATGCATTCCAAAAGCGTCTGAATCGCCTCAGGAGTGGAGCGTTCCAAGTCAGTATCTTCTACGCGCAACAAGAATTCGCCACCGACATGACGCGCATACAACCAGTTAAAAATCGCAGCACGAATATTACCAATGTGCACTTTACCCGTTGGAGACGGTGCAAAACGAACGCGAACCTGTTCAGCCATAGCTATTTCCTTAACTCTAAAATCAGCAAAACGCGTAAATTATACCATAAAATAAAAGCTGCCCAACGTGCTTCTTGAAGACATTCAACGCTTTTAGGCGGCTTTTAATTATTCTATTCCCCTTTAAAAACAACAACGCGCCACTCAAAAAGAGTCGCGCGTGTCGCGTTCAAAGCATTTAAATGCTCTTATTCCCATTCAATGGTGCCAGTGGGTTTCGGCGTGATATCCACGAGCACACGATTGATGCCAGGCACTTCTGCAGTGATACGATCGCAGAGATGTTCCAACAAATCCCAAGGAAGACGTTCAACCGTGGCGGTCATTGCGTCAACCGTGTTGACGGCACGAATGATGCACGGCCATTCAAATGCACGCTTACCATCGCGAACACCCACCGAGCGGATGTCAGGAATTGCAGTGAAGTACTGCCACACCTTGCCACGGAGGCCAGCCTTGTCAAATTCTTCACGAAGGATTGCATCCGATTCGCGAAGCGCTTCAAGGCGGTCACGCGTAATTGCACCAAGGCAACGCACGCCAAGACCAGGACCCGGGAAGGGCTGACGATAGACCATCGGCTCGGGTAAACCAAGTGCCACGCCGCAAGCGCGCACTTCGTCCTTGAAGAGCATCTTGAGCGGTTCAACCAATTCGAACTGCAAATCTTCAGGCAAGCCGCCCACATTGTGGTGGCTCTTCACGCACTTAACAGTCTTCGTGCCCGATTCAATGATGTCGGGATAAATGGTGCCCTGGCCAAGGAATGCAATACCATCAAGTTTGCGAGCTTCTTCTTCAAAGACGCGGATGAATTCTGCGCCGATGATTTTACGCTTCTGTTCAGGATCTGCCACACCTGCGAGCTTGTCCAAGAAGCGATCGGTTGCATCTACGTAAACGAGGTTTGCACCGAGTTCCTTGCCGAAAACATTAATCACCTGTTCCGGTTCGCCCTTACGAAGCAAGCCATGGTTCACGTGCACGCAAGTCAACTGCTTACCAATCGCACGAATCAAGAGTGCAGCCACCACAGAGCTGTCTACACCACCAGAGAGCGCAAGCAACACCTTCTTATCGCCCACCTGACGGCGAATCAATTCCACCTGGTCAGCGATAAAGTTTTCCATGTTCCAGTTTGCAGTAGCCTTGCAAGTATCAAAGATGAAGGGCTTCAATTCATCCAACGTCGGCACTGGGCCTTCAGTGGTCATTGCAGGCAAACCAGAGTCAATCATTGCTGCCGAAGGTTCCACAATCTGACCTTCATAAGCACGATTAGGACCCTTAGCAAAAACAAAACCGCGCACATTAGGGAGCGCGGCAAGCTGTTCTGCAGTCAAGTCATGGGGGTGGATTTCAGAATAAACACCGAGCGCACGAATATCACGGGCAATGCGAGTCGTGTTCTCGCTGCCGAGATCAATAACAACAATCATATCCTGTTGCATAACTGCTCCTTCTTTAAAAACGGCGAAAATTATAACAAAAAGTCTACCTATTTCCGCAACATTTTTTTAGTGAATCTCATTTTTAAACGATGGGTTCCAACCTCTTATTTGCCCGTCTAGTTTATGCAAGGCTTACCATTGTTCGCGATCAAGGGCGCGATACTGAATCGCTTCAAACAAATGCGCTTGTCCAATGGTCTCCGAACCTGCCATATCTGCAATTGTACGAGCCACACGAAGAATGCGAGTGTACGCACGTGCAGTAAGGCCCAGCTCTGCCATTGCCATTTTCAAAATCGCTTCTGCTTCGGGCTCAACTGGACAGAACTTCTGAAGTTTTCCTGCTGGGAGGTCTGCATTGCAACGCACCCCAGGAATATCGCGATAACGTTCTGCTTGAATTGCACGCACGCGTAATACACGCTCACGAATCGTAGCCGAAGATTCGCCCACGTCCTTAGAAGACAATGCCTCAAATGGAACCGCCGGCACGTCCACATGAATATCAATACGATCTAAAAGCGGACCCGAAATCTTTGATCGATAACGACGCATTTGAGGTTCGCTACACCGACAATCACGTTTGGGATCTCCTGCAAATCCGCAAGGGCAAGGATTCATCGCCGCTATTAACATAAAATCTGAAGGGAATGTTAGAGAACCCGCAGTGCGTGAGATGGTAACTTCGCCATCCTCAAGCGGTTGGCGCATCACTTCCAACACATGACGTTGGAATTCTGGCAATTCGTCCAAAAAGAGAACGCCGCGATGTGCTAAAGAGACTTCACCAGGCGTTGGATGCGTGCCACCACCAATTAAACCAGCATCTGAAACCGTATGATGTGGCGAACGGAATGGACGTTGACGGATAAGGCCACGTTCTTTAAGCGTTCCTGCGACAGAATGAATCGAGGTTACTTCAAGAGCTTCATCTAACGAAAGGGGCGGCAAAATTGATGGTACTCGACGCGCCAACATTGTCTTACCACTTCCAGGAGAACCAATCATTAAGATGTTATGACCACCAGAGACTGCCACTTCAATCGCACGACGTGCAGCTTCTTGTCCTTTAATGTCAGCGAAATCTTCACCTCCTGGCGGCAAAGAGAAGAGTTCTTCGCGATTAATGGTGTAAACTTCTGGTTTAACTTGTCCTGCAAAGAGCGTTGCAGCGTGACGCAAATCACGCACAGGCCACACTTCAACATCTTCAACCAACGCTGCTTCTTCTGCGTTTTCTGCCGGAACTGCTACAGCCTTAAACCCTTTGTCACGCAACGCTAAAACGATCGGAAGCACACCTTTAACACGACGCACTTCACCGCTCAATGCGAGTTCACCAATTACGGGGACCTTATCTAAGAGAGGCAATGCAATCACATCACTTGCCGCAAGTAATGCAAGCGCAATTGGCAAATCATAAAGTGGGCCTTCTTTTTTGAGGTCTGCAGGAGCAAGATTAACCGTTACTGCGGCAGGCTTCAGTTTAAAGCAACTATTTTTCAGTGCCGCTCGTACTCGATCTGTACTTTCTTTCACCGCAGTGTCTGGAAGACCCACCACGCGAGTGCGAGGGTCCTCGGACGCAACAGCATGCACTTCAATTTCAACTGTTGCTGCACCAATACCTTGAACCGCGGCAGCGTAAGCTTTCGTTAACATCTTACTTTGCCTCCTCTACAGGCAATAGCGGAGACAGAAGTGGCGCACAGTTAATGCCCATAAAGCGCAAACGCGTCACTGCACCAGGGATGCGTTTAGAGAAATCCTCCCACGAACGCTGCGCCTGAGCCGTCCAAGCGGCTTCTGCGAGTGCTGCAGCGCGAGGCCATGCCTTCCATTGTTGATCGTCACCATCCCAAATGTACTCGCTCCACAAATTCCCTTGAAGACCGATCACGTGGTGGTGCATCGCTTCAGGGATGCCGCCTGTTGGATCAATGCTGTATGATTTCGCCACCGTAATGCAATAACCATTGTATTCATAGGGGTCTTGTTGTGGAGTAAGGCCTTGGCCATAATCTAAATAGGCGTAGTCATTTGGGCTCATAACCACGTTATGTCCCATCGAAGCCGCACGAATACCGCCCATCTTCCCGCGCCAACTCATCACTGCAGCGCCTTTGGGTAATCCACCTTCCAAAATTTCATCCCATCCAATCAAGTGGCGACCTTTTGATTCTAAGTAATTCGCAAAGTGCTGAATAAACCATGTTTGAAGGTGATGACTATTACGCAAACCTTTTTCTTTAATACGAGCTTGACACTTCGGGCACGCATTCCAACGATCCTTTGGCGCCTCATCGCCGCCGACATGGATGTACTTTGATGGGAAAAGTGTGAGCACTTCATCAAGGATTCGCTCCATAAACGGGAATACCGCGTCATTACCCGCACAAAGAATGTCAGGTTCTACACCCCACATCCAACGCGGCTGGAATGGTCCTCCCGTGCAGGAAAGCTCAGGGAAAGCGGTCAACAAGCAGAGTGCGTGACCAGGCATTTCAATTTCAGGAACGATGGTAATATGACGAGCAGCAGCATACGCTACAATTTCGCGAATTTCATCTTGTGTGTAAAAATAAGGGCCATAGGGTTTGCCATCTGGACGCCAACGATCACGTGGCAATGCAGAATTGGCACGAACAGCGCCCTTTGCCGTAAGTTCAGGAAAAGCCTTAATCTCAATACGCCACCCTTGGTCATCTGTAAGATGCCAGTGAAGATTATTCATCTTATGTGCAGCCATCGCATCAATCATTTCGCGAATAGCTTCACCTCCAAGGAAGTGACGACAGTCATCCACCATAAAACCGCGCCATTGTAAACGAGGCTTGTCTTTAATTGAACAGGCGGGTGCGACCCATTTTACGCCAGGGCGATACGTGCGAGAATAAATCTGCGGCGGCAAAAGCTGACGCAATGTTTGATAACCATAAAAAGCGCCTGCAGGAGCAGAGGCCGTAATTACAGCTTGTTTCGCTGTCACCTCAAGTGCATACGCTTCACGCCCTTGAATCGAATCATCCTTTTTGAAAAGAATCACAGGGGCCGTTGTTTCTAAACCTTCTTCAGAGACAGGGAGTGCAAAGTTCGTGCTACGACGCATCTCTTCTGCCGCAATCTGTACCTCTGCATGAAACGTCGCATCTGCCATCAGCACCGTTTCTTCCGTCATTACAAAGGGCTTTGCATCCTGTTGAATCTGAATTGACGTAGGTAACGGAATTACTGCATATAAACCTAGCGCGCAACACATCGTTGCACAAAGCGTAATCATCTTTTTAAAAGTCTGCATATTAAAACTCCTCAAATGGTTGGAAGATTAAAGAATCGTTGATTTCGCAATATTACGAAGTGCCCCTGCAGAAGTGACTTGGAAGGCCGAAAGACCAAATTCAGGCAAAATCGCCAATAAGTGATCAAAGATATCACTCTGAATCGATTCATACTGCTCCCAAACCGTCGTATTCGTGAAACAATAAATTTCAAGCGGTAAGCCACTCTCTACAGGCGGCAGTTGACGTACCATGAGGGTCATATTTTTGTGAATCTTAGGATGGTTTTTAAGATAGGCAATGCAATACGCGCGAAACGTACCCAAATTCGTCAAGTGACGCGCATTTGCCATTGACGCAGAAGCCTCTACTGCATCCGCATTCTCCGCCGCGAGCTCTTCTTCCTTCTTCGCGAGGTAGTCCTTTAGCAGCTTAATCTTTCGCCAATGCGACAACATCGCTTCATCTGCAAAGCGCACTGTATCAAGGTCTATTTTAATCGAACGCTTAATGCGGCGCCCACCTGCCTCTACCATGCCACGCCAGTTCGTAAAGGGTTTGGCAATCAAATCATACGCGGGTACAGAAGTAATCGTCTTGTCAAAATTCTGTACGCGCACCGTAGTGAGTGCAATATCCACCACATCACCATCGGCATCTGTACCAGGCACCACAATCCAGTCCCCAATCTTTACAAGACCATTCCCAATCAACGTAATCCCCGCCGTAAGCCCAAGAATGGCATCTTTGAAGATTAACATAAAGATGGCCGAGAGCGCCGTAAGACCCGAGAGCACGTATGTCGGATCGCGACCCAACACAATGGCAATCATACCCACCGCCGCAAAGAGATAGCCCAAAAGACCTAAGACTTGGAATATCCCCTTATGCGGAGAGGCAGAAACACCGCGCCGTTCATTGCCAATTTGATAAAAAATATTCATCAACGCCGCAAAAGAACGTGCGCAGATGAGCAAAAACCATAATTGGATTCCCACGAGCAAAACTCGTGTGAGCAAACCGTTATCAAAGAATAACGCAAGTGTACCACGCGCCACCACGAGAGGCACCACCTTAAGCAAACGTGGGAAAAAGGGCGACTTTAAGACAATGTTAAGCGTTGGGATATGTCGAGATGGACGGGCGAGACGAAGCCGAATCAGTCCATAGAAAAGACGCACCACCGCATATGATCCAATAGAAAGCCCCACGAGCACCGCAACGAGCACTGCCAAGCGCAAAGCATCTGGTTCAATCGCAACAAGCGTTTGATTTGCCACCTCAAACCAATGAAGTAAAGTCGTCATACTTTTTCCCTAGGGTTTCTGCTTCGGCAAGCATTAAAGACCTTTATAAACGGCACCAGAGGCGGGTGCGATAGGATTATTATACCCTTCTTCCTTAAGGATTTGACACATCGCTGTCACCTTTTCCAATTCACCATGCACAGCGAAAACGTGTTTCACCTTGTGCTCTGGATTAATCGCACGCACCCACTCGCGCAACGCATCACGGTCTGCATGTGCCGAGAGGGCGTTAATCGTGTGTACTCGCGCATTCAATTCAAACTCTTCACCTAGAATCTTTAGCGGCGAGGTTAATTCCACAATGCGACGACCGAGCGTCCCTTCCGCTTGATAACCGACAATCAGGATGATATTTCTTGGATCTTCAACATTGTTCTGCAAATGGTGAAGAATACGACCACCTTCACACATGCCACTTGCCGCAATGATAATCATTGGGCCTTTTGCTTTATTCAATGCCTTTGACTGCTCCGCTGTAGAGAGGAATTCTAAGCCTGGCATTCTAAATAGCTCAATCCCGCGACGAATCAATTCACTCGCATTTTCACCATAACAGCTCTTGTGGCGCTTATAAATCTCTGTCGCTTTCAATGACAAC
>JAZRAG010000123.1:0-3732 GCA_045634445.1 Candidatus Spyradenecus sp.
GTCATCGTGGTGCCCAATGGCACCTACGAACCCTCTAACTTGCGCACAGAAACGCGTAAGCTCACCTTCCGTGCAGAAAGCGATGGTGGCGTCATTATTGATGGTGGCAACACCGCACGATGCGTGGACCTCTCTGACACAATTACGTTGGAAGGGGTTGTCCTTCAGAATGGTAAGGCTGACCGTGGTGGTGGTGTACGTGGCGGTACGATTATTCGTACGACGATCCAAAACTGTTCGGCAACCTTCGGTGGTGGTTCGTATCAGACGCGCGCCTATGTCTCCACCTATAAGGCCAATACCGCAGAATTCTTCGGTATGGCTGCGTATGGCGGTTTGGCCTTCTCTTGCCGTGTGGAAGGCAACGCTTCCGCAACCTATGGTGGCGGTATGGGTGCCCTCTTCAATGTTACGGTGGCTAACACCTCGGTGACGGGTAATACCGCCCTGCACGACAACGCAGGTGTTTTGCTTTCGCCTGCACAGAACATGGTCTACTTTGGCAACGTCGCTCAGCGTGGCGTCTATGAAGGCGCTCCGATGGAATCGGCCAATAGCCTCGGTTCTGAAGTTGAAAACGCGATTTCGGTGGCCGACAAGGATATCTTCGTCAATGCCGCCGCTGGCGACTACACGCTCAATGTCAACACCGCCGCTTCGTGGGTGAAGGACTTGGGTGATCCTGCGCTCGCAGGCCACTATGATGAATTGTGGTATGACACCGATATCGCTGGCCGTCCGCGTATGCTCGGCGCCTCGATTGATCTCGGTCCTTACGAAATCGCAGATACCTTCACGGTTCGTTGCGCGGTCGTGGGTGTGGGTTCGGCAACTGTAACGCCGAACTTCATTCAGGAAGGTGACCCCGTGACCTTCACCGCCACGGCAGATGCAACGTATGCGCGTGACTTTATCGGTTTCTATGTCAATGATGAGTTGATTTCTCCAGAAATGACCTGCACCTACAAGCCCGTGAAGGGCGATAAGATTGAAGCTCGCTTCGCAGGTCTTTCGGCTAACACAACGAATCTCTCGACGGTGTTGGAGCAGTTGCACCCCTCCATTCGTGAAGAAGTCACGCTTGAGGATGGTGCTTATACAATTTCTGGTTTGACGAAGGCGGTCGCCTTTGTTGGTACGTCGATTGAAAACACGAAGATTACCCTCTCGGATGATTGCCAGGGCTCCTTCTTCATCAATGCCACGGTGACGGGTACGGCGACGAATGCGACCTTGCACCGTTCGTTGGCTTCTGGCCTCTCGGGTACGGGCTTGACGCTCACCTCGTCGGTGATCGCATCGAATTGTGGCGAAATGACGGGTACGGCTGTGAACGTTACGGCCTACACGACGATGCCTGCAGGCTTGACGACAACTGATTGCGTGACCTTGAATGCTACGACGAATACTGTGGCGGGCGCAATTCTCCCGAAGGGGGATGCCAATATTGACGCAGGGCAGGGCGGTAGCTCGGTCACGCCTTATGACAATTTGGATATCGCGGGTCGTCCGCGTGTGATTGGTCGTGCAATTGATTGTGGTGCACATGAATGTCACTACATCACATTGACCGTGGAAGCTTCCGGTTACTACACGGACCTTACGCCAGCAGTGGGCACCTATGATCTCTTGACGGGTGATGTGTTGACCTTGTCGGGTACTTCGCCGCGTACGTTTGAAGGTTGGACGCTCGCAGATGGTACGCTCGTTTCGGCTGAATTGAACGCTACGACGGTTGTGCCAGAAATGAATGCCACCTTGAAGGCAACCTTCGCTGGCTTTGAAATGCAGCAGGGTGATACGGTGCCCGAAGGCACAACGGCCGCAGATACGATTGTGCTCGCTGCAGGGACCTACACGCAGACCTTTAATACGACCGCAAAGATTGTCGGTACGGGCAAGCAGAATGAAGTGATTCTCACGGGTACGATTACGGGCGCAACTTTGGAAGCTGTGACACTTCAGGGTGCAACGCTCTCGAATGTGACCTTGAACCGCGCCTATGTGGACGGCGGTACGATTACGAATGGCACGGTCTACAACTCCATTTTGGTGAATGTGACCTCCGCCACGGGTACCTATATCAATAACACCACGGTGAATACGACGTTGCCCAGTGGTGCGATCAATACTCGTGCGTTGAATGCAACTGCTGACGATTACACGCCGCCGCAGGGTGAAGCCGATAATGGCGATTCAATGTCTGCAGATCAGCGTGAAGCTTTGGGCGACTATGACTACTATGGCAATCCGCGTGTGAACAACGCTACGATTGATAAGGGTGCAGTGGAATACGTGTGGCCGCCTTACATCGTGACCATTAATGTGATTGGTCACGGTCTTGTGTCGCCGCGTGGCGCTGTGGAAGTGGTGCGTGGCGCCTCCTTGACCTTCACGGTGGCCGAAGATCCGAAGCATCAGCGCGGTGACGCGGTGGTTGAAAATGCCGAGTTGATTTCCGAAGGTACGTATCGCGTAGCACCTACGGCTGATATGACCGTGACGGTGACCTTCCCTGGTTTGACCGTGGGCCCTGAAGGTGATTACGCAGATATCAATGATGCAATCGCAGAAGCGCAGGACGGCGAAACCATTACGGTGGCGCCCGGCACTTATGGCGCAATTGATGTGAAGGGTAAGCGCTTGAAGATTGTCGCTTCCTCCACGAATCCTTACGATACGATTATTGATGCACAGAACGAAAAGCGTGCTGTGAAACTTGCTGATGGCGCTGAAATCATTGGCTTCACCATCCAGAATGGTCTCGCGAATGAAGGTGCGGGTGTCTATGGCGGTACGGTGCGTCGCAGCGTAATCCGTTGGAACACCTTGACGTACAATGGCTTCGGTGCCGGTGTGTGCGACACCTTCGCAGAATCGTGCTTGATCGTGGACAACGGTTCGACGGCGGTGGAACGTTCTAACGGTGGTGGTGCTGCCAACTCCGAACTCTTGAACTGTACGGTCGTGCGTAACGTGGCCGACAAGGGCGCAGGTCTCTATGATTGTACGGCAAAGAATGCCGTCATCGCTTTGAACGTGGACCTCACGGGTGCTACGTCCGACTGGACGGGTGACTCGGTGGAACCCGATCCCGCAGACTGCTGTACCCCGACCACCGGTGGTCTTGCAGTGGATGCTGCTACACTCTTCGTGGATCCCGCGAATGATGACTGGCGTCTCCGTGAAGGCATTGCTTGCATTAATGCGGGTAAGGCAGATGAACGTTTGAGCGCAACTGACTTGATGGGTAACGCACGTATTTATGGTACTGCGCTTGATATGGGTGCAATCGAATGGAATGCCCCTGACCGCAAGGTGAAGATTAGCTTGCAGGGTCGTGGTATTGCGACGGTCTCTTACACGAAGGACAGCGTCACCACGACGGAAGAAGTGATGTGGGGCACCCCGGAAGTCTTGAGCGTGCCGCACGGTACGGACAACTTGACGCTCGCTTGGCGCGAAGACACTGCTACGGATGTGGATCGTACGTTGGCAGGCGTGGTGGCTGACGGCGTGATGATTGATGGTTCTGCCGCCGCTGCAAATGGTCCCTTCGCATGGACCTTGGTCACGCGCGATACGGTCAATGTGGACTTGGTCTTCACGGCTGAAGAATTGACCGTGGACACCAATGACGAATTCACGGCCGCTTTGGCGTCTGCAATTGCAGGTGAAACGATTCACGTGGCTGAAGGTGAATACCCCGCTCCGGTCGCAGTTGGCGCGGGC
>JAZRAG010000124.1:0-10046 GCA_045634445.1 Candidatus Spyradenecus sp.
GTAAAAGGTCATTCCTAGGCACCTCCCTTGAAAGCACAAAGGAGGCGCTTTTTTATGTTGTCAGCACAACAACTCACCACCATCCTCAACGCAGCTCTGCAAAAGCTGTGGGAATTTCCTGCACTTTTCACTAAACGTGAAGATGTTATTACGCAACGTCTAACAGATGCGCTAAAGGCGTTGTGGGAAGATTTACCACAACGCACAACTATCTCAATGTGCGAAAAATGTGCTTAACTCTCTTACAAACGAAAGGAGCTTCTTATGAAACACATTCTACTCAGTTTATTCTGTTTAATCAGTTTTGTTCTGATGGCAAAATCATCAATAGATATCCAAGCATTAAAACAAGACGCACGACGAGGTGATGTCAACGCGCAAGTTAGTCTTGGTGCATGTTATTATCTTGGCGAAGTGGTTGCGCAGAGTTATCCCGAGGCTGTCAAATGGTATCGTAAAGCCGCAGCGCAAGGTAATGCCAGTGCACAATACCTTCTTGGCTCTTGCTATCATTATGGGAAAGGGGTAGCGCAGAGTTATCCCGAGGCTGTCAAATGGTATCGTAAAGCCGCAGATCAAGGTGATGCTAATGCACAATACGCTCTTGGATGTTGTTACCATAATGGTGAAGGGGTTGCGCAGAGTTATTCCGAAGCTGTTAGATGGTATCGTAAAGCCGCAGAGCAAGGTAACGCTAATGCGCAATTCGATCTTGCCATTTGTTACGGTCATGGTCAAGGTGTGACAGAGAATGCTTTCGAAGCGCTAAAATGGTTGGGAAAGGCCGCAGAGCAGGGTCATGTAGAGGCAAAGAAGCTATTGGTGAAGCTCGAGGAAGCCCTATCAGAGACGCTTGTTGATGAAGCCCGTGCGGTATACAAAAAACAACTCAAAGCCCTTGAGCAAAACGACTTTTATTCATATCTTCATTGTTCTTCCTCATACGGAAGAATGAATAACTATGACCTCATTCACAAATCTTTCAAAGAAGGTGTTCAAGGAATAAAAGATGGAGCACAATTAAGCATACGAGATGTCCAATTTAAAAAAATCGAGAATGAAGTGTACTATTTTCAAGTTACACTTCGCGTTACAAATCGCTACCTTTCGTCCTTTAATACGGAAATAAAACTCTTAACTGCATTCATCTTTGAAGATGACAATTTCGTCATCTTCATGGAGCAAATCCTCTGATAGGACTTAATATCAATTTCATTTGAAAGGCATAATATGTTTCTCATTTATAAAGCATTTCACGAAGATATTGATGCGTCATACAAATCAAACGGAGGCATGCTATGAAATTACACCACTTTTTCTGCTACGTTTCCATCGTAATGCTTATCGGATGTAGCCCTACGCTTCCTGATGGCGAATCATTTGACGTCAAAGGAACCTTTTGGAGACGTGGAAACGAATATGATAAACCTACTTACTGTTGTGGGTGCAATCAGAGGTCTAGGAATGGTGATGGATGGTTTTATCGTTGGGGTGGGGATTACTATTACAACCATGATTATCATAGAATCGATCAGCCGTGGTGGTATTGTACAACGTGTTACGAATTAGCTGTTGCTATTAAATCATGGCAAGAAGAGCTCGGCAGGCTCGAGCGGAAATATGCACGTGTTAAATTTGATGACCAAGAAAAATATTTACGAAAAAAGGTTGAAAATGCGCGCTCATATTTAAATCACTACAAGGATAAATTTCGCCGTAGAGGGCGTTAATGTCACTTTGAAACATATGTGAAAGGATTACATACTATGTCATCGTGGACAATTTGGATTATTGTTGCGTTTTTAATTGCCCTTTTTTATCGCCCTCTTCTAATTCCTGCTGCAATCATCTTCGGAATAGGGTTAGGACTAGGATGGTGGTAAATCCTACAAAGAGTTCGCAATTTGGAAGAGTGTGTTATACACATTCTTGGCAACTTAGTATAATTCAAGGAGCAACTCTATGACAAATGTTATGCATTTATTTGTATTGAACGGAGAAGACTATGAATAATAAAGAAAGTGCGTTAGTGCCCATTCTTTTTGTTTGTGGTTATTCTCATGGTTCATTGTCCGTAGTGAAGTTGTACCGTATGTAGTAGAGGGAGGGTTAAATGTTATTACTTTAATTTCTTTAGGATACTTTAGAAAAGACTGAGACAGTTTTTATTTTGTACATTAATGAAAACATACGCATTTTCTTATAACTTTTTACAACATCAGAAAGGATTCAAGCATGGGTTTCTTGGGCAATATTTTTGGGAGCAATCGTGAGACGATTTCGCCTAATGATTTATACGACTCTTTTTATCGAGAGCTACTTCTTTCTTCTGTTAAAGTGCTTCGTTCTCGTGATTGGACGAATGTTTCTAATGAACAATTTCCAATTCTCAAGGATGATCGAGGCTTCTTTAACGATCTAATGTCAATCTTTAAAGAGAATGTTATGTATATGGAGTTGAAAAATTACGATCCAGATTCATATCGTGAAGCAATTAGTAGCGTTGCTTTTTTAGGCGGCATTTACGCTGTCTTTTGTGCACGTATTTTCCAAAAACCTCTCTATACAAACTACTCAGAGGTCATGCGACGATTCAAACAAGATGGACCAATTAATTGTGTTCTTCAATTCCTTCGTAATGCACCAGGTCCGCATCAATGGGTATCACCAGACACCGTAGTATACGAGATTGTTCAACAAATTGGTCAAGGGAGGTATTCTGATTTCCTTGCTATACCCGATGACGCTGTGGCAACAGATTTCTGTAAAGCGCTTTACCACGCAGGAAATGCCATAGGTCTTTACTACATCTAATATGCTTAAAAGGAGATGCAATGAAAAAGGTTATTCTTTTTGGGTTAATGCCACTGCTTTTACTCGTAGGGTGTGGCCCTTCTGAACCCTCTAATCGAGAGGTCGCCGCAGGCGCACGAGAAGTTCTCTATAAGGATCTTGGACTTCCTCGAGATGTAAACGTTCGACCACGTGTTGAACGGATTGGAAATGGACGTTGGCATGTCGAAATGGATCTTTGGCGTTATGGCCAAAGACGGAAATTAAACGCAACAGCCATCATGGATAAGAATGGCGATTTACACTATTACACTGACTAAGGAAAGGAAATGTTATGTCATTGGGATGCTTATTTTCACTCTTGGCGAATGCATTTCACCTTGTGATTCTTGTGATACTTTTGCCTATTGCGCTTATAATTTTTCTTGTTAATTCTTTCAACAAAAAAGAATGATAGAAAATCATAAAAAGTAACTGTTATTTTCAAAACTCACTCAATGAAAGGAAGATGAAATGAATACTCATGATAGCGTAATGCAAGATGTTTCTTGCAAAAGTGACACAATAGATACGAATGTTGATGATAATGCATTTTCTTCACAGTGCAATAGACAATATGCCGTATCTTTTCATGAAGCAATAAAACGTTACATAACAAACTTAAATCCCAATGGACGCTCATCACGTTCGGAATTTTGGAAAGTAGCGTTGCCAATATTTTTTGGTGGTTTAATCGTCTTCATTGCATATGTGTACTTTTTTGCTGTAGTCGCTACATCCAATTCATGTACAAGAGCAACCATTTCCACAATAACGACAATCAGCACACTGATTATTACTCCTGTCTATACTTTAATTTCTATTCCTCTTTTTGCATTGATAGCTCGACGCTTACATGACATAGGAAGAAACATCTCTTGGCTAATTGTAGCAAGTCTCGCTGCAGGAGAGTTCGCGATTATACGCAAAATTTCTGGCATTTCACCTCTTTGGTCTGTATGGGCTGGGGCCATAACCATTGGCTTGTATATTGCACTTTTCTGTATGATGTTAACAAAAAGTTCCCCACAAGCAAATAAGTATGGCCCCGTTCCTAATGTACGATAAATTACGCCTAACAAAGGCTAATATGTGCTTTCACCTAATACAATTTTAGCATGAGAGGCAAGTTTTCGTACGCAAGGAATAATTGTTGAAAATACAACCGTTTATCTTTAACGATTCCCCCTCCAGGCCACGACGTAACCCTGAGGGGGAATGTTTTAGGGATGGAGTTAGTGGCAGAAAAGAGGTACTCCCTATAACCTCCAACCCTTAACACACAACCTTCTCCACGGAAACGTCACCACAGGCACTTCTTTTGATGGGAAATCAATGGTAGACAAGCTAAAAGTCGCTTGAAAAAGTTGTAGGTTTTGCAAAAAGTCGTTGGGAGAAGTTGAGGAATTTCCAAAAGTCCCTTGAAAAAGTTGTAAACGAGGACGAACACATCGTTGTGTGTGTGGGGCATTGCACGATATTACCCTCGTGTTATTATTAAGGTTGCGTATAGGGCAGTTTTTTGGCATACTTTATATGTTTATAGGCAAGCAAGGAGTTAGAGTAATGGAACAGATTACGTTCCTATCGGGAGGCATTACCTCTGCACAAGGTTTCCGCGCAGCAGGCGTGGAAGCAGGCGTGAAGTATGCCAATCGACGCGATGTAGCATTGATTTGGTCGGAAGTGCCCTGCGTAGCGGCAGGCGTTTTCACGACGAATTTGGTGGCGGCAGCACCGGTGGTGTTGGACCGCAAAAAGTTGGCGGCCACTCCTTGTGCGCGCGCAATCGCCGTGAATACTGGCTGCGCAAACGCTTGTACGGGTGAACAAGGTCTCGCCGATGCACGCACCATTGCAGACGCTACGGCAAAGATTTTGGATATTCCTGCAGCAGAAGTCTTGGTTTCGAGCACGGGTGTGATTGGCACCCTTCTGCCCGTGGATCGCATCATTGCTGGCGTAGAAAAGGCCGCGAAGGTTTTGGATCGTGGTGACGCTGCAGACGAAGATGCAAGCCGCGCGATTATGACCACCGATACCTTGCCAAAGCGTGCCGCCGTTTCGGTGCAGATTAATGGCAAGACGGTCACTTTGGGTGGTATGTGCAAGGGCGCAGGCATGATTGAGCCGATGATGGCTACCATGCTCGCTTACGTCACGACCGATGCCGCAGTGGATGCCGCATGGTTACAGCAGGAATTGAAGGCTGCCGCTGATGTGAGCTTCAATCGCGTCGTGGTTGATGGCGATGAATCCACGAATGATACTTTGATTTGCCTTGCTAACGGTATGGCAGGCAATGACGTGCTCAATGCTACGCATCCCGATGCGCCCGCATTCTCTGCCGCGCTCAAGGCTGTTTGCACCGCACTCGCGAAGCAGATTGTGATGGATGGCGAAGGCGTTAGCAAGTTCGTGACCGTGAAAGTGACGGGCGCACGCACCGATGCAGATGCACACCTCGTCGCACGCGCGATTGCACGTTCGCCGCTCGTAAAGACCTCCTGGTTTGGCTTGGATCCGAACTGGGGCCGCGTGATCTGCGCCACAGGTTACTCCGGTGCAGAAGTTGATGCCTACAAAGTGCGCATCTTCTACGGCGATGTCTGCGCTTACGATTGCGGTAAAGTCGCCACGGCAGATGCTCTCGCAGCAATGCAAGAACTGATGAAAGCGCGCGAATTCGACGTTTCCGTTGATCTCGGCCTCGGCACTGGCGCTGACACCATTTACACGTGTGACTTGACGTTTGAATACGTCAAAATCAATGCGGAGTACACCACATAATGCAACAGTACATCGAAAAAGCCTCTGTTCTCATTGAGGCCGTACCTTACATCCAAGACTTCAGCGGATGCTTAGTCGTGGTGAAAGTCGGGGGAAGCGTTCAGGAATCCCCTGAGAATTTGATGCGCCTTTTGAGCGACATCGCATTCATGCGTACCGTTGGCATCAAGGTCATCCTCGTGCATGGCGGCGGTAAGGCGATTAGCCGCGCAATGGAACGCGAAGGCATCCCGCCGAACTTCGTCAAGGGCCTTCGTGTGACGGATGAACGCACCATCTCCGTGGTGGAGCAGGTGATTAAGCACGAAGTGAACGCAAACATCTTGCGCCTCTTGAACAACAATTTCCACGTGCTCGCACGTCCCCTTCACGGTGATTGGATTATGACCGTGCGTAAGGTGACTGGCACCGACCCTGAAACCGGGGAAACCCTTGATTGGGGTTACGTCGGTGAGCCCGTGAACGTGAAGACAGATGCTATCTCTCAAATGACCGATGCCGGTGTGATTCCCGTAATCACGCCCCTTGGCGTAGGCGAAGAAGCAGGCATGCTTTACAACGTAAATGCCGACATCGCAGCAGTGGCAATCGCCAAGGCGATGCGCGTGCGCAAACTCGTTTTCATATCCGACGTCCCAGGCCTCCTGCGCGACGTCAACGATCCCAAGTCGCTCATTTCCACGCTGCGCTTGGGAGACGTACAAAAACTCAAAGATGACGGCGTCATTAGCGGCGGTATGCTGCCCAAGATTGACAGCTGCGTCGAGGCCATCGAGGCAGGTGTGCAGCGCGTACACCTCGTAGACGGGCGCATGCCCCACTCGCTGTTGCTCGAAATCTTTACCAAACAAGGCGTGGGAACGGAGATTAAAGCCGATGAGTAAGAAGACAGAAGAAATTGCTTCCCTTTACGATCAGTATGTGATGCCCACATACGCTCCTGCAATTGCATTAGCCTCGGGCACTGGCAGCAAAGTTGTCGACATGGACAACATGCAGTATTACGATTTAACCTCCGGCATTGCTACGCTCGCTTGCGGTCACTGCCACCCCGAAATCGTTGCCGCTATTGAAGCACAGGCCAAGACGCTCGTTCACGGCTCTAACCTTTACTACAATCCCAACATGGCCCACCTCGCACAGACGCTCGCACGCCTCTCTGGTGGTTACAAGTCCTTCTTCACCAACTCTGGCGCAGAAGCCAATGAAAACATGGTGAAGATTGCACGCCTTTGGGGTCGCGATACCGGTCGTTACGAAGTCATCACCTTCAACAAGAGCTTCCACGGTCGTACGCTTGCAATGTGCGCAGCTACCGCACAGGAAAAGATTCAGTTCGGCTTTGATCCCTTGCCGACAGGCTTCGCTTATGCAGACTTCAACGACCTCGAATCCGTGAAGGCCGCAATCTCCGAAAAGACCGTCGCAATCATGGTTGAACCCATTCAGGGCGAAGGCGGCGTCATTGAAGCAACCAATGAATTCCTCCAGGGTCTCGCAGACCTCTGCAAGGAAAAGAACTTGTTGCTCTTGATGGACGAAATTCAGACTGGTATGGGCCGTACAGGTACGATGTTCGCTTGGGAACAGACCCCTGTGAAGCCTGATATGTTCACGCTCGCAAAGGCTCTCGGTGGCGGTTTGCCCCTCGGCGCTGTGCTCGCACGTCCTGACCTCGCAGACCTCTTGAAGCCCGGTATGCTCGGTACCACCTTTGGTGGTAGCCCTTGCGCCTGCGCAGCAGGTCAGGCTGTCATTAACGTGATTGAAAAGGAAAATCTCCTTGATCACGCTAAGAAGGTCGGCGAACAGCTCCGCGAAGGTCTTGAAGCATTGATGGATACCTATCCTCAGATCCTCGAAGTGCGCGGTCGCGGCTTGCTCGTGGGTATGGTTGTGGAAGGTTCCGCTAAGGAAATCGTGGATGAATGCCGTATGGGTGGCGTTCTCTGCTGCACCGCTGGCGAACACGTTGTCCGCTTCCTTCCTTCGTTGAACATCAGCGAAAAGAGCCTCGGCGAAGCGCTTGAAATGATTAGCGACTCGCTCGAAGAACTCTTTGGCGAATAATTCACTACGTTGAATTAAAGTGAAAGCCGCCTTGAAAAGGGCGGCTTTTCTTTATTAAAGTGCGTAAAATGCGAAGATATTTTGCTAAAGCATGTTACGAATTGTGTGAAAAGTGATATCTTAATAGCATTGATTTAAGAATGAGGTTAAGATGAAAAAGACGCTTTGCTTAATCGTGAGTGGTTTGATGTTTAGCTTTGTTATTGCATCAGAATGCGATTCGTGTTGCGTTGTTGCAGAAAAACAACCTGAAGTGAAGAGCGAAAAGGCTGAAAAAGAAGTTAAGAACAAGGCAAATCAATGTGCGATTTCAACGGCATCAAAAGAGGCCGTGCTGAAAGAGGATCGCGACATGAAGCGTTGTTACAGGAAGAATAAGAAACCTGTCACAATGGAAGATGAAGCAATGCGTCGCGCGAAGGTCTTTCATCGCGGATTACCCATTGAAGGATGCGCACCTTTAAGCCCTGAAGAACATAAAGCGCGCTTTGATGAAGAAAAGCGTAAGCAACAAGAAAAAGCGAAAGCCGAGGCAAAGAAGTAAGCCAATTTTGGTATTCTTGTGCGCACAAAAACGGTAAAAAGGTGAAGTGAATGGACTCTAACGAAAACCGTGGTGTTTTAACAACCGTGATTAATCGTGAATACGCAATGCGCTTTTTAGGTGTGGCATTGTTGTTTATCGGCTTGTCGGGGTGGTTTTGGTATGACGGACAGATTGGTTATCCAAAGCAAAATGAGCAGGTTGCGCCAGTGGCTGCGGCATTGGCTCAGCGCGATTTGACAGCGGCAGATTGGATGAATACGGCTAAGACGGGTACGGCACCGCTTGTGGAAGCTTTTCAAGCGGCAGGCTTAACAACGCCTGCAAAGTATAGCGACACCTTTAATTCTTGGATTCGCGCAGGAGATAAACGCGCCACAGACGTTGCTCTCGCGAAAGAAGTGCTGTCAAAACCTGTGTATAGCGCTGAAGATATTCGCGCACAGTTTGTAAGCGCGGGCATTGGTCTTGTGGCCTCTTTTGCGCTTTTGGCATTGCTCGGTTTCCGCTTTATTACGCGTTTTGTATTAGATGAAGAAGCCTTAACAATGGCAATTGGCAGCCAGTCGCGTCGTTATCTTTTAGCAGATTTACAACAGATGGATTTACGTCAGTGGGAAAAGCGCGGAATTGCAAGGGCGGTTTTCACAAGCGGTACGGTTGTTTTGGATGCGTGGCATCATACGGGAATTCGTGAAATCGTGGCGCGTTTGGCACCAAAAGAACCTGAAAAAGCGTAAAGCGCAGGTATTGATTTTTCATGGGGTTGGCGGTTGCTAACCCCCTTTTTTTGTTAAACTGCTTATAGTACGGGAAAGGAGTAGGCGATGTTTAAGATTACCTTTCATGGCGCAGCGCAGACCACAACGGGTTCAATGCACTTAGTTGAAGTAAATGGATTGCGTATTCTATTAGACTGCGGCTTGTATCAAGGGCATCGAAAGGAAGCCTTTGAACGGAATCGTCAGCTTGGTTTAGATGCGACCTCCATTGACTGTGTCTTGCTTTCTCATGCACACATTGACCATAGCGGAAACTTGCCTTCGTTGATTCGTGCAGGTTATCGCGGTCCTATTTACACGACAGAAGCCACGCGCGATCTGTGTACTCCAATGTTGCACGATTGCGCGTACATCAATGCACACGATGTTGAAATCGTGAATCGTCGTCGTAAGCTTGAAGGAAAGAAACTCTTTGAGCCGCTTTATGAAGATGCGGATGTTACGCAAACGCTTTCGCAAATGGAGGGCGTTCCTTACAAGCGTGCGATTGATTTAGGCAAGGGTGTGGGGGCTATCTTCCATAATGCGGGGCACATTTTGGGATCTGCACTCGTGGAAATTATTGCGATGCAGCCGAATGGTGCACCGCGTCGCCTGCTCTTTTCGGGGGACTTGGGGCAGCCTGGTCAGCCGATTATTCCACCACCCGATATTCCAAAGTCTCCAGATATCTTACTCGTAGAATCAACGTATGCCGACCGGGTGCACCCGCCACGGGTGAACATTAGCGCACGTTTGCGAGATTACATCTTGGAAATTGTTCAACAAAAGTCCAAGTTGATTATTCCGGCGTTTAGCGTAGGACGTACACAGCAGATTCTCTTTTTCTTGAACGAGCTTCTGCGCGAGGGTAAGATTCCTCAGGTGCCGATTTATGTGGACTCTCCGTTGTCATTGAAAGCGACAGAGATTTATAAGCGCCACAAGAGCTGTTATGGTGAAAATGCGAGTGAATTGATTCGTCGCGGGATTGAGCTATTTAGAATGCCAGGCTTAGAATTCCTCTCTACAGCGGAGCAGTCAAAGGC
>JAZRAG010000125.1:0-1730 GCA_045634445.1 Candidatus Spyradenecus sp.
ACCATTAACGGCATCAAGGAATGGGCGCCGGGATGGGCCCCCGCCACCTTTGCCGATTTCTGGTGGTTTCAGAATCCGGACGAGAACGGTGTACCCTTTGGCAACCTCAAGGCGATTGGTGAAGTTGAGCTTAACTTCCAAGTTGATAAGACGGGCAATCAGCAGCTTTGGGTTCACGCCCTTAACCGCAACAAGGGGAGCCGCCGCACGGCGTATGTTCCCGAGGGCGGATTGTCGGATGTGGCACAGTTGCAGGCGAAGTGGGGAGCGAAAGCGAAAGCCCTTTTTGCCGCGCAGCCGAAGAAGGTAGGAGCCGCGCCATCCGCGCCGCAAGCGGTCACCACGGCTCCGGGAGCGATTGCTGCACCGTCGACACCTTCTGCCGCGCCGGCGCGTCCTACGGCCGTTCCTGCGCGCCCTACAGCAACGCCAACGAATGAGCCGAAGCCGTGGGCGAGTTTTCCGCAGACCTCTGATGGTGCGTTCGCGTATTACTGCTCACTTTTGGGTGAGCCGTACAAGAGCGAGAAGCATGATGAAAAGTGGTTTGAGACTTACGACAGCGTGGCGAACGGGAAAGACCCGGACGAGCTTACGCCAGCGGACGTGCAGGCACTTTTCAATGCGGTGAGCGTGGTGGATATACCGTTCTAAAGTTAGCGGGTTAGCGGTTAGCGGTTAGTAATTAGCCGTTAACCGCTACGAAAGGCTAAAACGATGAAAACGGAAACGGTAAAAAAGATTATCACCGGAAAGGTGACGCTGCCGAAAGTGCATATCGGCTTTGTGCCGGGGGAGAAATTCAAGACCCAGGAAGAAGTCGACGCGGCAATTGAAGAAGAACTTAGGAGGGATGACTAAATGAACATCTTAAAAATCAAAATTGAGGAACTTAACACGCGGGACTTGCAGACACGCGCCGCGCTCAATGAGGACACGGTTTCGGATTATGCCGAAGCGATGGAGCGGGGCGACAAGTTCCCGGCAGTCACGGTATTTACCGACGGCGCAGAGTATTACCTCGCAGATGGCTTCCACCGTGTCGAAGCCTTGCGCCGGATCGGCAAGAAGGCGGTAATGGCGGAATTGCAGGACGGCGATTATAAAGCCGCCCTTCTCTACGCGCTCAAGGCCAATTCGACGCATGGACTTAGGCGCACGAATGCCGATAAACGCCACGCATTGGAGATGGCTTGGAACGCCCGGGAGCACCTTTTTGGCGGCGAGCCGAGTCAGGCACTTTTGGCGGACACTTGCGGCGTTTCTTACAAGACCGTGCAGCGGTTTTTGGGCGCATCAGGTATGGACAATGTCCAGACCTGTTCTGTTCCCGCGCCTACCATGCCGACGCGCCCCGTTCGCCCAATAATAGTGGGAAATAGCAATGCGCAAGCGGTAAATGCGCAAATATCCGCGCCACAGATGCCAGTTCGCCGCGTCGGACGTGATGGAAAGACTTACCCTGTTCGCCCGGCAATGCCCACGCGCCCCGCAAAGCCCGCGCATATCGTACCTCTGGACCGCTACGGGGTAGAAATTCCGGTTGAAATCAACGCGGCGTTTGAGCAGGAAGAATTGAACGAAGTGATCCGCAACATTAGCGATGCAAGAAGCGTTTTGCGATCTGCCCTTGAAGCTGGCGTTGAAGCGTTTAAGGCGGTTCGCCAGGATGCTTTGATTCAGCTTAACAACGCTTACAGTTTCGTGAAATCGGCCAAGGCGCATTGCGT
>JAZRAG010000126.1:0-30749 GCA_045634445.1 Candidatus Spyradenecus sp.
TTCACCTCAAATTGAGCCCCACAATCGCCCTCTTTTTCTCCCTCAAAGGGCGTCTGTTTCACTTTTCATTCAAGCGCGCTTCAGTTTGACCTTTACACAGACCTTGTTGACCCACAATAAAAACCGAAAAAGACCCACAAAATGTAGAAAATATGTCCAAAAACACTCCTTTTTGTGTTACTATTAAAGAAATTGCGATTTGATTTTATCCTTACCAAAAGGAAAGACACATGAAGAAGCGCGTAATTGTTACTGGTGGTGCAGGTTTTATTGGGTCTGCAGTGGTGCGTATGCTTGTGCGTGAAGGCGTTGAAGTCCTCAATGTCGACAAGTTGACCTACGCAGGCAATCTCTCCTCTGTCGCTTGTGTGGCAGATGCTCCCAACTACCATTTCTTGCAGGCCGACATTTGCGATGCAGCAGCAATGCAGCAGGCATTTACAGAATTCAAGCCCGATGGCATTATGCACTTGGCTGCAGAAAGCCATGTGGACCGTTCGATTGATGGGCCTGGCCTCTTCTTGCAGACCAATGTCATGGGCACCTACGTCCTTTTGGAAGCCGCTCGTGCTTATTGGAACACGCTTGCAGAAGAAGATCGTAAAAACTTCCGTTTCCTCTTAATTTCCACTGACGAAGTGTATGGTTCTTTGGGTAAAGAAGGCTACTTCACGGAAACGACCAATTACGATCCGCGTTCGCCCTACTCTGCATCGAAGGCCTCTGCAGACCACTTGGCCTCTGCATGGTTCCACACCTACGGCTTACCGACGTTGAAGACCAACTGCTCCAACAACTATGGTCCCTATCACTTCCCTGAAAAGCTCATTCCGCTCGTGACGTTGAACGCGCTCGCAGGCCGTCCGCTCCCCATTTACGGCAAGGGCGACAATGTACGCGACTGGCTCTTCGTGGAAGACCACGCACGCGCTTTGTGGTTGGTCTTGAACGAAGGCGTCTGCGGCGAAACCTACAATGTGGGCGGTCATAACGAACGCACCAACCTTCAGGTTGTCAATGCTATTTGCGCCATTTTGGACAAGCTTCGCCCGCGTGCTGATGGCAAGTCTTACACCGAACAAATCACCTTTGTGCAGGATCGCCCTGGCCATGACGCACGTTATGCTATTGACCCTGACAAGATCATGACGCAGCTCGGTTGGAAGCCTGAAGAAACCTTTGAAACGGGTCTTGAACGCACGATTCAGTGGTATCTTGACAATGAAGCTTGGTGGGCGCCCCTCCGTCAGGCCGCCGAGCAGCGCGTTGGCACCAAGGTCTAATCCAGCCAAACGGTTCTTTAATTCACACCGCACGGATTCCCGTCCGTGCGGTTGTCTTTTTCTCTTTCGCGATGGTTATTCCCCACGCGAATGTGGTATATTATTAATGTAATTTTACTAACTAGAGAGGAAATAGAGATGAAACAATCCCTGTTTGCGTTGGCATTACTCACCGCGGCGAGTACTTTTGTTGTTGCACCAGAAGCATTTGCCTCTTCCACCGCATCAAACGAAGCGATTCTTAAACCCGTCGGTATTACACCTGGTAAAGTAATTACGATGGTGCCACAGAGTGGCGTTTCCAAGAGTTTTGACTTTGTTACCGAAAACGGCATTACATTGCGTTTGCAATTCTATCGTCCCGATGTCTTTCGTGTTTTAGCAGCACCACAAGTCTTTGAGCCCTACCTTGATCGCCGTGGTAATCCTGTTAAAAATAAAGATGGTACCACGAAGACCTTTGTGACCGCCAATTACGCAGACCCTCTGAATAATCCTGCAAAGGCACAAATCTTAGTACCCGAAGCGATTGAAGATTTGAGTCGCGTCACCTTCCGTGAAGACGTGGCAGCAGGCACTTATACCTTCACAACGCCCAAAATTGTCGTCATCATTAACAAGGCCGACTCTCGCTTGTGCGTGACCGACATCTTTGGCAAAGTCATTCTCGAAGAAGCAGAACCGCTTCAGTTGACCGAAACCGCTACGACGCAAACGTTGAAGACTCATCCCGACGAACTCTTCTTCGGCGGTGGTCAACAAAATGGTTACCTGAGCCACAAGGGACGCTCAATTGACATCATCGCCGATGCCAATTGGGATGAAGGTGGTCACCCCAATCCTGCACCGTGGTATATGACCAATACAGGTTATGGTGTATTGCGTCACACCTTCTCGGTGGGCCGTTACAACTTTGAAGACCCGTCTGTAGTGAAGACTGTCCATCGCGAAAATCGCTTTGACGCCTTCTACTTTATTGGTGGCGATTTTAAAGGCACGCTCGACCTCTACACCGAATTCACAGGTCGCCCGAATTTCATCCCCATGTGGGGCTTGGAACTCGGTGACGCAGATGCTTATATGACGCGTGACCCCGATACGCGTGCCCCTACCCAGAATGAAGATGGCACCTTCAAGGAAGTCACGCACGAAGATGCGCTCAAGGTAGCGCTCAAGTATCGTGAAAATGATATGCCAGGCGGCTGGATGCTCGTCAATGACGGCTATGGTTGCAACCACATGCAGTTGGGCTATACTGCCGAAACGCTTCGTGCGCTCGGCTTCCGCACTGGCCTCTGGACGGAAGGTACGCTTGACCTCATCAATTGGGAAGTCGGCACGGCTGGCTCTCGCGTACAGAAGATTGACGTGGCATGGTGCGGTCCTGCTTATCAGCATGGTTTGGAATGTAACCGCTCCGCCGCAGAAGGCATTGAAAAGAACTCCGACGCACGCGCCTTCGTGTGGACCTGTCAGGGTTGGGCTGGTACGCAGCGTTACGGCATCTGCTGGACAGGTGACCAGTATGGTAGCTGGGACTTGATCCGTTACCACATCCCCACCCTCTCTTGCTCCTCAATGAGTGGTCAAGCCTATGCCACCACCGACGTGGACGGCATCTTCGGCGGTAGCCCTGAAACCTATCTCCGCGACCTCCAGTGGAAGTGTTGGACTACGGCAATCTACGTGATGAATGGTTGGAGCCATGTCAATAAGAGCCCTTGGAGCTACGAAGAACCCTACAAGTCGCTCAATCGTCAGGCCCTCCTCCAGAAGATGCGCATGACGCCCTTCTTCTATGCTTATATGCGTAATGCTTGGGACTGCGGCGAACCCATTGTGCGTCCGCTCATCTGGAACTACCCCAATGACCGCAAGACTTGGACGGACGAAACCCAGTACCAGTTCATGGTGGGTAAGGAAGTGCTCGTTGCGCCGGTCTACAATTCAATGAAGCTCAACAAGGGTTGGAAGAAGGACATCTACTTGCCCGAAGGCACTTGGATTGACTACAATGACGGTCGTCGTACGGTAGGACCCACCACCCTCGCAGCCTATCCGATTGACTTAACGAAGATCCCTGTCTTTGTTAAGGCTGGTAGCATCATCCCGATGTACCCTGAAATGTTGAGCATGGGCGAAAAGGCTCCCGATCCATTGACCTTCGCCATCTATCCTCAGGGTTATGCAAGTTTCAACGTCTACGAAGACGATGGTGAAACCCGTGCCTATCAACAGGGCGAATACTCCACCCAGCTTGTGGAATGTTTCGCACCCGATACCGAAGGTACTGGCGACATCCGAGTGGTCGTAAACCCTGCCAAGGGCGATTTCGATGGCATGCTTCAACAGCGCATCTACGAATTTGAAATCCACATGCGCACAAAGCCCGTCAACGTTTTCTTGAACAATGAAGAAATCCTCGGCGTCACCGATGCCAACCTCTACAAGAACGCACGTCAGGCTTGGTACTATGATGCCAACGACCGTTATGGTGTGTTGCACGTGAAGTTGCACCGTCAGTCTGTCCGCAATCTCGCAGAACTCTTGGTTCAGGTCAATCCTGCTTTGGCAGAAACCATTACACCGACCGAACCCTATCCTATTCCGGAAATCACCAACGAATTGGATAAGGAAGATTTCGTGGTTACTTCCAGCTCTTGGGCCAACAACAATCTTGCAAAGAATGCATTTGACGGCACCGAAGACACCATGTGGCACACCTATTGGGGTGACGATGGCTTGCGTCCCGTTAAGTATCCGCACACGATTGATGTGGACATGAACGGCCTCTATGCAGTCAATGCAGTCTCCTACTTGCCGCGTGCAAACCTCGGCAATGGCGTTGTGAAGGACTACGAAGTCTGGGTGGCTCGCTTCCCTGACCGCTACACTAAGGTCGCTGAAGGTGCATTCGCCCCCTTCACCAAGCCTGAAGCCCGTACCGTTTCCTTTGATACCACATGGGCTCGTTATGTCCGCTTCGTCTTCAAGTCCGCACAGAATGGCGCAAACTATGCATCTGCTGCAGAAATTGACATCCTTCAGGATCTCAATGCCGCACCCTTGCCGAATGAAGAACGTGCTATCGGTGATAAACTCCTTGAAGTTGATGGGCAGGTCTACCCGAATTGCCGTAAGGATGTCGTTGGCTCTGAATGGACCCTTGACCTTGACGGCACTTGGGAAAAGGTCCTCGGCCACGCTGGCATGGAAACGTCCAATACCAATGAAGGCACCGTAACCTTCCGCATTTTCGCAGATGATACGATGATCTTTGAACGCCTTGGCATGAAGCCCCAGGACGTCAAGCAGTTGATCAACGTTGACATCCCCGCTAATGCTAAGAAGCTCCGCTTCGTGCTCAGCAAGCAATCCACCGATTGCAATGACACCGCTACGGGCGTTTGGACCGACCTCCGCCTCTTCCGTGCTGGTTCTGGCAAGTAAGCCAACGCCAAACTTATTCACGAAGAAGGATGTGCACTCGCGCATCCTTCTTTGTTTTACCCAGTCGCTTTCACCCGCTTTTCTCAAAACCAAATGAGCACTCAGGCAAAAGGTGCATTATTTGGTCTTATTTTGAAATTCATCCCTACCATTTGAGGTTGCTCTTTGTATTTCTATGCTATAATACTATTGTATGAAAAAAGGTCTTCTGCTTCTCTTGTTGCTTTGCGCTGCTGGTACGCTCTTTGCTGGGGAGCCCGCCGCGGGTGGTTCAATTGATATGACGCATCGTATGATGGGGCTCGCGCTCCAGGTGGGCGTTATTCTCTTTGCTGCACGCATGGGTAATCTTTTATTCAGCAAACTGCATTTACCGAGTGTTTTGGGTGAATTGATTGCTGGCGTGGCGATTGGTCCGTACGCGATTGGGCGCTTATGGGATGGGTGGATTTTTCAGCCCTTCCTCAATTCGCCTGTAGCTGTTTCCCCTGAATTGTACGGCCTTTGTACGGTAGCATCAATTGTATTACTTTTCCTTGTGGGTGCAGAGACCGACTTGCGCATGTTTATGCGCTATTCTGCCGTGGGTTCACTTGTGGGCATCGGGGGTGTCGTCATCTCCTACCTCACGGGCGCGGCTGTCGGCGTGTATGTCATGGGATTGAGTTGGACCGATCCCACCGCCATTTTAATGGGCGTTATGAGCACGGCCACCTCTGTTTCAATCACAGCACGCATCCTTTCTGAACGTCGGAAGTTGGACTCGCAAGAGGGTGTCACCATCTTAGCAGGCGCAGTGATTGACGATGTGCTCGGCATTATTATGTTGGCCATCGGCATGGGTATGATTGCAGCGCAGGAAGCTGGCGGAACTGTCTCCTGGGCACATATCTGCGGTATCGCAGCGCGAAGCTTTGGTGTTTGGTTGGGCGCGACTGCGATTGGCGTATTGCTTTCACAATACATCGCTCGCATACTCAAACCGTGTGGTTCGCATGGTGAAGTCGCGGTCTTAACGCTTGGTTTAGCCTTGCTTGTAGGCGGTGCATTTGAAAAGGCGCACCTTGCGATGATCATTGGTGCCTACGTTACGGGGCTCTCTTTCTCCCGTACGGAAATGGGCATCATGATTCAGGAGAAGTTGCACGGTCTTTACCAATTCCTCGTGCCGATTTTCTTCGTGGTGATGGGTATGATGGTGGACGTCACCCAATTCATGAACCCTGCAGTCTTAGTGGCAGGATTGATTTACACGCTTGTTGCAGTTGTCTCCAAGATTGTGGGCTGCGGTTTACCCACCTTGTTGTTTGGCTTCACTCCCATGGGCGCATTACGCGTAGGTCTTGGCATGGTACCTCGTGGCGAAGTGGCCTTGATTATCGCAGGTATTGCTGCGGCAGCAGGTCATACGGAAGTCTTGGGTGTGGCGGTCTTAATGACGCTCTTAACAACCCTCGTCTCGCCACCGCTCTTGGTTTTGGCCTTCAGCGCAAAGGCACGCGGTCACAAGAAGGAAACTGAGCAGGACTCCATTCCCACGGCGACCTATCACTTCCCTAACCACGCTGTCACCAATACGATGACTGCGCGTATTATTCGTACGCTTGCGAACGAAGGGTTCTTCACCCACCAGATTGACCCCACAGCAGGCCTTTATCAAGCGCGCCGTTCGGATATGATTCTTAATATCCAATGTGGCGACACCACGATTACCTTCGCGGCTAAGCCCGATGCCATTCCCTTTGTGCGTATTGTGATGAAGGAAACCATCGCTGAATTCGAAGACATCTTGGAAGCCTTGCGTAAGCCGATTAAGGAAGATGCGCACATCGCATTGGAAGATACCATCTCTACAGATGTCGACGAGAAGTCGCGCGCTCGCGTGGCGGTCTTGAATCGTTATGTCCAAGAGAAGGCCATTATTCACCGTTTGAAATCCACTACGCGTGACGAAATCATTCATGAATTGACCATGCGCTTGCATGAAATTGGCAGTCTCAATTACCCCCAACTCGTTGAAGCAGAGGTTCTTCATCGCGAACAGATTATGCAGACAGGCGTTGGTAGCGGAGTCGCTTGCCCGCACACCCGCACCGACGCAGTAAAACAGTTGACCTGCGCCATCGGCATTACCGAAGCGCCCGTGCAATTCTCTGATGAAGAAGAGGGCAAAGATTGCCGCATCATCATCTTGACACTCACGCCTGATGCCCCTGGCACGCCGTATATGACCTTTATCACCGCGATTCTAACCTCGCTTCGTTCCGAACGTCGTCGCGCGGCTATCCTTGAAGCTCCTTCTGCTGCAGACATCAAGAAAGCATTAACCTCTCTCTAATGAAATCACTTGCCTCTTCTCTGCTCTTACTCTGCCTCGTGTCGTTCGCCAATAGCACAATGGCGACACTCAAGCCGAAGTCGTTCTATGACTTAATCATCAAGAGTGAACCCTTTGGTCCGATGGCTGCAGAGACAGACGCTACTGCAGAAGTTATCCCCGAACAAGACCCCGTGAAGGTGCAAGAGGAATCCTCTAAGATTCAACTCTGCGCAATGACCTACACGCCTGATGGCCGCACTGCGGTTGGTCTCATTGACAACGGCACCAATCCTCCAGGCTACATCACGCTCTTTGACGGTGACGAATCCAATGGACTTACACTGGTCCTCTCTGATCTTGACGAAGAATATGCCACTTTTTCTCGTGATGGCGTGACCTTTACCCTTAAGTTAGGGCTCGGTCTCATTGAGACAATCACCCCTGAATTGCTCGCACAACGCGAGGCTGAGCAGGTCGAAGAGGCGATTCAAGCCGAAGAAATTGAACGCAAACGCCCCAACTCTCTAGCCGAGCAACTCATCGCAATGCAGATGAGTTTACCCCCAGACGTTGAAGCGCCGCCCTTACCTATTCCGATTCTCGACACTGAAGACTTCATTAAGGAGTTTGACCCTAATAAGCAAAAGAGCGAACCGCAGACTGAAAGCGAAGCACTCATTCAGGCGGGTGTTGCGGAATTACAGGATGCCGTCGCAGCAGGTGAAACACCGCAAGACTACCTCAAACGCCTCGTTGCCCACCGTCAAGAGGAAGTTAAGCGCCAACAAGAAGAGAAGGCATTAGCGCAGCAAGAGTTGGATCGCCAACTCGCTGAAGCAGGTCAAATCTCGCCTGAAACAGAAGCCTATATCCGTCGTCGTACCAACATTGAACTCATGAAGAAGGGCGTTGTACCCTTAACGCCTGTAGACGACCTTACGGATGACGAACAAACCGAAATCAATACTGCGCTTGACGAAGCCTTTGGCCCATAAGGCGTGCTCTTAGCATGACTGCAGTGCGCTATTTTACCGCCCTTTTGAATCCGCTTGCGAACCCGTGTTCACGATGAAAACCCTCCTGCTCACCCTTGCTGTTGCATTCCTTATCATCATCCCATTCTGCCTTTGGGGTGAGGCAATTGATGCATGGTTTCACTCCATGGCAGAGGCTGACACTACAACGCGCGGTATCCTCGCAACAACGCTCTTTTCGGCACTCGCCTTTGACATCTTCCTCCCAGTTCCGAGTAGCCTCGCAAGCACATTGTGTGGCGCTTTCTTTGGATGGATTGGCGGCTTTCTCCTCTCCTTTGGTGCAATGACCATGAGCTGCATCATTGGTTGGGCAGTTGGTCAATGCTTCACACCGCTGGCCTTACGCCTTGTGGGGACAACCGAGTTCCCGCGTCTTCAATCCCTCTTACAGCGTCACGGCACTATCATCTTACTGGCACTGCGCACCGTTCCAGTGCTCGCAGAGGCCTCTGTACTCCTCGCCGGCATTGCCAAAGTTCCCTTTCGCAAGTGTATGCCCATCTTGCTTGCGGGCAATGCAGCCGTCAGTCTTGCCTATGTTTACGCGGGCGTTTACGGCCATGACGCCGAAAATATGCTTCCCGCCTTTCTCGCTTCCCTTACGCTCTCTGCGGTGCTTCTTCTCATTGCCGCGCCATTGCGCAAGCGAAACAGCCACCCTTCTCAGGACTAACCATGGACACGCTTGAACGCCTTCAAAACCTCTTAGCCAAACGTGGTATCGCCTCTCGACGAGGCGCGGCTGACCTCATTCGCGAAGGTCACGTTACCGTAGATGGCACCACCATCACCGAACCAGGCTTCCGCGTTGCAGAAACCGCTGCAATCACCTGTAAAGGGCGTCCACTCCCCAAGGTTGCAGAAACGCGTCGTACCTTTCTTTACCACAAACCGGTGGGCGAAGTTTGCTCCACTGATGGCCAAGGTGCCCGTAGTGTCTTGGAATCCTTCTCTCGCTTCAAGCTGCGTCTCGTTCCTGTTGGTCGCTTAGACAAGGATAGTGAAGGCCTTCTCCTTGTCTCAAACGATGGCGACCTTATCCAGAAATTGACCCATCCGCGTTACGCACATCAGAAGGTCTATTCAGTTGAGGTCAATCGCCCCCCGACGCCGCGCCAACTCGAAATCCTTCGCAGTCCGCTCGTCATTGAGGGTTACCGCATCCGCCCTGTGCCAGTGAAGCAACTTGAACCGCGCCTTTTACAATTCACCCTCTCAGAGGGGCGCCATCGCCAAATCCGCCAAATGTGCGAACAAGCCGACCTACGCGTCACGCGATTGAAGCGCATCGCCCATTCGGGGCTTAAATTGGGTTCCCTCCCGCCTGGCCACTATCGCGAACTCTCCGCTGCCGAAATCAAGAAGTTGCTCTCTCCGTGAGTGAGCGTATTACAGCCATCTTACGCTTATGAATTGTAACTTTAAGGTGAACATGGTAGAGTATCTGCGTTGAAACGCGTTTTAACAGTCTTAAGAATAAAGAGTGCACGCATATGAAGATCTTACAAATCCTCCCCTCCTTAGATGATGGCGGCGTCGAACGTGGCACCGTAGACTCCAATCGCTTGTATGTTGAAGCCGGCCATGAGAGTTGGGTCATCTCCGCAGGCGGTAAACGCGTAGCAGATATTGAACGTGACGGCGGCAAACATCTCACCGTAGATGTGAAGAGCAAAAATCCGCTCACGGCCCTGCCCCGTATGCTCGCATTGCGAAAAGCCATTCGCAAAATCCGCCCTGATATCATCCACTATCGTAGCCGCGTGCCAGGATGGCTCACCCTTTGGGCCAACCGTGCAAAGGACCTCCGCCTCCCGGTGGTCTCTACCATGCACGGCCTCAATCACCGTTGCTTCTATAGTAGTGTCATGGTCCGTGCTGACCGCGTCATCTGCGTTTCCACCGCAGGTCTCGCCTTTATCAACGAAAACTACCCATGGGTTAAGGCCGAGAAAATCCAAGTCATTCCGCGTGGTGTAGACGTTGAAATGTTCGCGCCAGAGACCCTTGATCGCACCTGGATGGATGCCTTCATCCGCGAACACAATCTTGAAGGCAAATTCATCGCTACAGCCGTTGGCCGCGTCTCTGCCCTTAAGGGCATTGACACCCTCGTGCGCGCCGCAGCCGCCCTCAAAGACGACATGCCCGAATTCGCAGTTCTCGTTGTTGGGGGTCCGCAGAAGAACCAAGAACACGTCATGGACGATCTCCACGCCCTCGCCGCAGAACTCGGCGTTAGCGACCGTGTCCACTTCGTGGGAAGCCAACGTAAGATTCCGGAAATCGCGGCCCTCTCAAACGTGGTCTGCTCTTGCAATACCAAGAAGCCCGAAAGTTTCGGACGTACCGTCGCAGAAGCCCTCGCCATGAATACTCCCGTCATCGCAGCCAAACACGGTGGCGTCCTTGACATCATCCGCGATGGCGTTGATGGCTACTTCTACGAACCTGGAAATGCCGAGGCACTCGCTGCAGCACTCCGTCAAGTGAAGGCTAATTCCTTCGGCGATTTGCGCACCCACATCCTCGAAAACTTCACCGCTGAATGCTTGGCAAAGGCCACCTTAGCCCTCTACCAAGACCTCCTTAAAGCCTAATGTTTTCTCCGATACACACTCCGCAAAACGCAAATAAAACTTGCAACGAAAAGCACTGATGTGATAGGATATCTTACAAGTGAGGGCGGCATCGGGCTGTCCAACTCAATTAGTAACCTTCTTTTAAGGAACAATACAATGAAGAAACAGCTCAAGCAAGGCTTCACGATGATCGAAATGCTCGTCGTTATCGTGATTATCGGCATTTTGGCAGGTTCTATGTTCCCTGCAGTGTCCGGCTTTATGCTCAATGGTAACTTGACCGGTATGATGGGTAACGGCCGTAAGGTCGTCCAGGCTATCATCGCTGCAGACATGGATGGTCGCTATGCTAACCTCGCATGGCCCGCCACCGAAAACGCAGAACAGGCCCCCTCTGAAAAGCCCCAGGGTCCTGATATGTACCAGAACTTCACCACCACCGCCAAGTACTTTGAAGAAGCTCTCTACGTCAAGGAAGGCGATGTTAAGAAGCGTAACCGCTTGAAAGTGCTCAAGGATATCGAACCCGCTGTTATCGCAGGCCAGGGCGTCACCGCAGGCACCGGTACCACCCTCCAGGACAACAACTGCGCATGGGCTCTCGCTAAGAACGTCGCAGACGCTCCCTCCATCGCTCCTGTGTTCGTGACCCGTAACGTCAACACCACCCAGCTCGTCACCGTTGCTGGTAATGACGTTGCTACCGACGTGGATGCACTCCTCAACTCCCAGAAGCCCTTCCAGAAGGATGGCTGCGTGCTCATCTACAAGGACGGCTCTGGTAAGAAGTTCAAGGGCGACGAAGTCTATCCTGCCAAGCTCCTCGAAGGCCTCGGCACTGGTAAGCTCAACGAATTCGAACAGGGCGAAGGCAACAAGTTTGAATTCCTCACCTCTGGTAAGAGCAACTAATCGTCTCTACCCTTGGTACAGATTCAAAAGCGGCACCCATCGGTGCCTCTTTTTGTTGCCTACAACAGTGCCGCAAGGTTTCAACAAATGCATTAACGCTCGATCTCAAGTAGGACTCACTGCGACCACAGACCATGTTGAATGCCATTTTTGAAAAAGACTTATTTTGAACTTGAAAAAGGGTTGTTTTCAATCTCAAAATGGGTGAATTGAAGGTTAAAAAAGGATTGTTTTAAAAATAAGTCGGATTGACGCGTTTTTTAAGGGGCTTTTTGAGGGGATTCTAGGCGAATAGCATGTGAGGATAACTTGCGCTAATGTAGATGTTACGAAAGGCATTTTTAAAGGTGCTTACGTATGTAAAAAAGCGGTGGGTAAACGTAAATAAAAAATGACCTTCTCTTTTTATTATGGTATAATCCTTGCGTATGGAAACCGCTCGTCCTTCTGATGCTATGAATCAACGCAATGCGTCTTTTGATAACCGCTTGCGCCCTACTCACTTTAACGACTTTCTCGGCCAGACGAAGGTTCGCGATCGCTTAATGCTTGCCGTAGAGGCTGCACGTGGGCGAGGCGAACAGTTGGACCATGTTTTGCTTTCAGGTCCTCCTGGGCTCGGGAAGACCACGCTCGCTTACATTTTGGGCGAGGCGATGGGGGTACATGTGAAGGCAACTAGTGGTCCTGTGATTGATAAACCTGCAGATTTGGCAGGATTGCTCACATCGCTTGAACCTGGGGATATTGTCTTCATTGACGAAATCCATCGTATGCAGCGCACTGTGGAGGAATATCTCTACTCAGCGATGGAAGATTTCGTCATCGATATCATGATTGACCAAGGGCCAAATGCGCGTAGTGTGCGTTTAGAATTACCACGTTTTACCCTTGTGGGAGCTACAACGCGTAGCGGTTTGATTTCGGCGCCTTTGCGTTCGCGTTTTGGATTGCAGAATCGCTTGGACTACTATTCGTGCGATGAATTGGCTGCAATTGTGACGCGAAGTGCTGGTAAGTTGAATGTGTCAATTGATGCAGAGGGTGCTTATCAGGTGGCAGCGCGTAGTCGTGGAACGCCGCGTATCGCCAATAACCTTTTGCGTCGCGTGCGTGACTACGCTCAGGTAAAAGCGGATAATCACATCTCTGGCGAAGTGGCCGATCAAGCGTTGTCACTCTTGGAAATTGACCCACAGGGTTTGGATGAAATGGACATCCGCATCTTGGAAGCCATCACGGTGAAGTTCAATGGCGGCCCTGTGGGACTTGGCACCATCGCAGTGGCGGTGGGTGAAGAACCCGATACCGTGGAAGAGGTCTATGAGCCCTACCTCATTCAGGAGGGATACATTGACCGTACACCAAAGGGTCGTATCGCCTTACCCAAGACTTACCAACGGCTTGGTTTGGATCCGCTCACGCGTCAAGGCGAGCTCTTCTAAGGGCGGGGAGTTCTTATGTCGGTCACGATGTCTAAACCTCCAAAACCGCTCAAAGTGAAGCGCGACCCCTCTGTAGCACGCGGGGTGCGTTGGCGTAGCGCAGAGGAACGTCAGGAAGCAAAGCGTAAGATTGATGCGATTCGTCGCGCAACAGAACGTGCCCGTATCGAGCATGGCCAGACGCTTGACCTCTCGGTGATGCGTTCACCGAAATTCATTTTGGGAATCTTAGTCTTTCTAATCATCCTCGGTTCGCTTGTGATTAATGCCTTTAATCATCCGCGCCCGGTGACAGTTTCGGCGATTCCGCATCAGCAGGCACGCGCACGACGCAGTTTGCAGGCGGTGGCCACAGCACTCACGCTCTATCGCGTCCATACGGGAGGGTGGCCGAGCCAACGTCTTGGGCTCTATGCCCTTGCACGGAGTTACAATGTGCCAGGGTGGAAGGGACCGTACATCAACTGGGCTCACAAGGACCCTTGGGGGACACACTACGTCTACAAAATGCCCACTTCGCCCTTTGAGGAGCCCACACTCTTCTCTTGCGGGCCTGACACGCTCCCTGATACCAATGACGATATCCGCGTGACAGAAGCTGATTTCAATTGTACTGAAGGCACTTGGCGTCGCCCTAAACCGACGCCTGAAGCGCCCATTGAGGTTACCCATGAATAAACTCCGTATCCTTGCACATCCCTTTACTTGGGGTGCTTTTGCGTTGGTCCTCTTGCTCACGTTGTTGACGCCGTGGGTGTATCCTGGCGAAGCAGTGGGTTATCTCGCTCACCTAACGGGCGCTTGGCAGGCCCCTGCTGCGACAGTAGCGGCGCATCCCTTGACTACGCTCCTCTTGGGCGCATTGGGGAAAGCGCTTCCTGTGTCGGTCACGCTCCCACTCTTCAACCTCCTCTCGGCGCTCTTTGGCGCACTCTGCGTAACGGCGCTCTGTCAGATTACGCGTCACTGCGTGCACTACTTGGCCGATGAACCCCGTACCGTCCCCTTCGTTGAGACAGCGGCAAACATCGCGGTGCCCGTGGCAGGAGTAGCACTGCTCATTTCCCCAGTTTTCCTCCGCGCGGCCTCGCACTTCCAGTGGCAAGTCTTTGACCTCTTCCTCGCGCTTTGTGCGACGTTGCTCCTCTTCCGCATGGCAGCACGTCCAACGCTCTCCCGCGCGGCATTGACGGCCTTTGTTTGGGGTGTTATTGCCTTCACCAGCGCAGAGTATCTTGTGCTTACCCCCTTCTTTGCAATTGCACTTACGTGGATGTACTGCATTGAACAGAAGCGCATCCATGTGCAACCTCTTGTAAAGGGAATTATCGTGCCGATGGCGTTGGGAGGTTTGCTGACCTTTGCCCTCTCGGTCCTCCAATTCCTGACGTTGCAACCCAGCTTCCCCTTCACGGCGGCGGTGCTGAATCGTGCTCTCGCACTCTATAGCGCCATCTTGACCTGCTTTAAGGGGCCATGGATCTTGGTCTTGCTCACAGGCATTTTACCTGGGGTGCTTGCACTCTTCATCTTGCGTGAAGCAGGTAAGAACCGCCGTACGCCGACCTTATTCAACACCTTTGTCGCAGTGACGGTGCTTGCCGTGCTCGCAGTAGTGCCGCAAGCCCTCAGCCTTGATACGCTCTTGCGCCCTTGGGGTGAAAACTACCTTCTCTTGTTGCCCTGCCTCACCGCCTTTGCCTTCGCAACACTCGTGGCAACCAGCGTCCTCTTCTGGCAGGTGAAGCGTAGAGCAGAAGCCGCAGAAGAACTAGCCTTCATTCGTCCTTTCTGCCGCGCAGTGGGAGCTGTCGCGCTCATCATCCTTCCGATTGCATTAGTGGTTTCGGCCGTAATGACGGCCCTCCCGACATTGAAGGAAGACATTCAGTATGCCACCCTGCCCCGCGATTACACCGATGCGCTTTTAACTTGCGCAAAGCCGACTGATTCTGTAGCGACCGAAACATGGTTGCTCTCCGATGGCACATCCGATGCCTATCTCGCGCTTCGCGTGGCACAACAGTCACTCCCTGTGACCCTTTTCTCCCTCACACAGAATAAGCACCCACGCGCGCTTAATGCCCTTCGCGAAAGCATCATTCAAAGCGACTACTTCAAGCAGAAGCCCGAATTAGTTGACATGCTTTCACGTGCGTTGGACATTGGGATGATTCCCTTCATTCAAGATTGGCTCCGTGCAGATGCTGGCGCAGAGCAACACTTCGTGACGCTTGGCTTGCCCGACCTTTGGTACACAGGCAACCGTCTTCCGCTACCGCAGCACTTGTGGTATCGTGGCGTTTCGGACCGTCCGACACAACATGCCGCATTGGCAGTGCCGACTTATGAAGGCGCTTTGCAACTTGAGAAGGACCAGTTGAGCGAAGTGGCGCACCCAGCCTTGCGCGCCTTCCACGCGAATGTCCTTCGTCAGCAAGGCTTCATCTTGAACAACATCGCCTTCTATCTCGCAGACGCAGGCAAAACCGAAGAAGCCTATCAACTCTTCCGCAAGGTCTATGCTGACAACGATAATAACGTCTCGGCCCTCTTTAACACCTTCGAACTCATCAATGGCGGCCTTCATCCAGAAGATCGCGCTTGGTGCGAAAAGGAAATTACCGAACGGATTCGCATCCTCAAGAACCGCCGTTATGAACTTTGGTCGCTCGCACGCACCTATGGTTACATCCGCTCGCCCAAGCTTATCAGTATGTTAGTGGGCGGCTGGGCGATGAGTGGGCAGACAGGTGCAGCGCTCAGTGGGCTTGACCTCGCACTCGCAATGTTGGACGACGGCAAGGGCACGTTGACCAATCAGCTCTTGGTAAGTGTCTATCAACGCGACCCGAAGCACCGTTCGACCGCCATCCAGAAGTATCGTGAACTCTTAAGCTCCTCAACCGACCGCCGTCAAAGCTTGATTTATGTGCGCGAACTCGTACGCATGAATATCCTTGAAGGCAACTTACCCGCCGCTAAGGAAGTGTTGGAACAAGTTGACCCGACGGGTGACGCAGTGGATTTGGCCTATGAGCGCGCCCTTTGGTTCGCCACAGCAGGGCAACCCGAACGCGCCCGTGCAGCATTGGAAATTGCTTTAAACGCTAATCCGCGCAATACAGAAGCTCTCGCAATGATGGCCACGCTCCAACTTCAGGCTAATGAGCTCAATGAACTCACCTCCAACACCTTACCGAAGTTAAAGACCGCCGCCGGCACAGAAGACGACTACTTTGTGCAGATTATCACGGCACAGATTGCTGAAAAAGACAACCAACTCAAGAAGGCACGTACCTCCTACCTCCGTGCCCTTGCGTTGAAGCCTGAAGTCCACTCCCTTCGCAATACTATTCTGAGCCTTGACATTCGCTTGAATGATAAGACGGCTGCCGCGCAACATGCAAAAGACTTCCTTTATCAAGATCGATCGCTTCCGCTCGCAAATTACATCATGGGTTCTTTGGCCTTGGGCGAAGGTGATCCGAAACGCGCACTCTCCTACTTGACACAAGCTACCGCTCCAGAGGTGGACCCGCCGATGCCCGAAGCATTTAACGACTTGGCTGAAGCACATCGCCAATTGGGCGATTGGGCAGCGGCTTTGGCAGCAGCAGAACACGCTTGTAAGTTAGCCCCCAAACTTGCGATTGCGCGCGAAACTGCTGCAGCGGCCTTGATTGAATTAGGACGTTATGCAGAAGCCCACGCCTACCTCAAAGAAGCCTTTGACTTAGATGCTACTGTTCGTACAGGCGAGCCTACTGACCCGCGTCTCCTCATTACACGCGCCCGTGTGTACGAAAAGGAAGGTCATGCAGACCTCGCTCGCGTAGACCTCGTTGCGGCACGTGAACAGTACGATGCGCTTGATCGCAAGGCAAAGGCCGAATTTGACGCACTCGCAGAAAAGGTTCAACTCCAATAACCCCCAAGCCTTAATCCAAGGAGGTTCCAATGGCTCGTTACGACAATCGTAATGCTCTCATTTTAGGCGCAGGACGCAGCGGAAAAGCAGCAGCAAGATTGTTGCTTGAACGCGGTGGACGCGTGGCAATTGTGGATGAGAAGTGGCCAGGCGAATCCTTGGCAGAGTGCTCCACCGAAGGGATCAGTTGCATCACCTCTAACCGTGATCACTTGCCTGATGGTGCATATGACCTCGTAGTGGTTTCGCCCTCGTTTGGATTGACACATCCCTGGGTTGTCACCGCGCAACAACGCGGATTAGCGATTATCTCCGAATTGGAGTTAGCCTCAAACTATTGGAAAGGCGAAATCATTGCCGTTACGGGAAGCAAGGGAAAGAGTTCGGTCATCAAGTGTCTTACTGACACCTTAAATCTTGCGGGCGTGGTTGCCGTCACAGCTGGCAATTATGGTATCCCCTTATGTGAACGCGTCTTAACGTGTGCAAACTATGGTGAAGGAACCCTTGCTGTAACCGAAGTCTCCTCCTTCCAATTAGAACATACACGCACCTTTGCACCGACGCTTGCTGCAATCCTGAATATTCAAGCCGACCATCTTGATCGCCACGAAACACTTGAAGCCTATTCCGCGCTGAAACGTAAAATCTTCCAAGCGCAAGTCGCAGGAAAGGCAACTGCTTTTCTGCCAAAAGAGATTTCAATCCTCGGTGTGCCACAAGGCGTTCCTGTTGAGACCTTTGGTGTTAAGCCTTGGGACACTTGGCGTTATCATGATGGAAATGTGATTCATGGCGAAGTAACCATCCCCGTGACGGGCTTCTTTAACAATATCGTTTTAGGCCCAGCTGCCGCATTGATTACGGCGATGCTCACCCACTTAGGCGTTGCGCCAGAAGTGATTGCTCAAGGGTTTGCGACCTTCCAACCCCTTCCGCATCGTATGCAACGACTTGGCACGCAGAATGGCGTCATTATCATTGATGACTCCAAGGCGACCTCTTTGACCGCGACACAGGCTGCGCTCAAAATGATTGCACCAGCAAAGGCCCTCCTCATTGCAGGCGGACAATTGAAGGAAGACGATCTCGACTTCTTAGACCTTGAGCTCTCCAAAGGCGTTAAGCAGGCCTATTTGATTGGTGAAGCCGCCCCTGCTCTTTTTGAAGCGTGGGAAGACCTCTGCGATTGTGAACGTTGTGGCGACATGAAAACGGCGGTTGATCACGCACTTGCCAATGCCGCCCCTGGAGATGTCTTACTCCTTTCGCCTGGATGCGCAAGCTTTGACCAATACGCAGGCATGGCCAAACGCGGTGAACATTTCAAAGAATGTGTTGAAGCACACGGTCCAATTTTGCCGTAATTAAGACAAGCTCTTGTTAGACATCCATGACACGCGAAACGCTGCTTAACTACCTTACAGCGCCCTCTGCAGAAGCACTCTTTGCAGAAGCTCGTCGCGTTCGCCAGGAAACCAAAGGGTCTGCCGTCTTTCTACGTGGTCTCATCGAGCTCTCAAGCATTTGTGACCGAAATTGCAACTATTGCGGCATGCGCCATGACAATCCAAAGGTCTATCGTTATGCGATGACAGATGATGAGATTCTGGCTTGTGCACAATTAGCAGCGAAGCTCAACTTCGGAACGGTGGTCTTACAAGCAGGTGAATGTGAACGCCTTTGGACTCGTGAACGCGTCACCTGCTTGATTCAACGCATTAAGGCCGAAACGGGACAGAAAATTACACTTTCGTTAGGTGAACGCTCTGAAGCAGATACTGCCGCGTGGAAAGCAGCTGGTGCTGATCGTTATCTACTTCGTTTTGAAACCACAGATCAAACCCTCTTTCATGCCATTCATCCGGGGAGTACGACTACTACCGAACACCCGCGTATCCAACAACTCAAATGGATGAAAGCGCAAGGATATGAAATTGGCAGTGGGATTATGTTGGGAATTCCTGGGCAAACGCTTGATTCGGTGGTGGACGACTTACTCATGTTTAAGACGTTGGCTCTCGATATGGTTGGATTGGGGCCTTATATCCAGCACCCGGACACGCCTTTAGGGCAAAGTGACCAACCCTCAGAAGTACCTGTCAGCGTAGACTTTACGTGCCGTTGTTACGCACTGACGCGTCTCTTATTGCCTCATGCAAATATCCCCTCCACTACTGCGCTCTCTACGCTTGACCCTATTCATGGGCGCACGGCAGGCTTATCCTCTGGCGCCAATGTCTTTATGCCAAATCTCACGCCAGCAGCCTATCGCGATGGGTATCAAATCTATCCAGACAAGATTTGTGTTGTCGCACCTCAAGCTGACAGCTTAGATGCGCTTAAAGCAACGCTTCACCAATTAGGCTTACATCATCAATCTGCTTAATCTTACTCAGTGCAAGACGCGATGTTGGACGATTTAAACGATTTCCTTGATGCGATGCGTTATAGTCGTGGGTTGGCTACGGCAACGCTCTCTGCATATCGTACTGACATCCTCGCGTGTTTTAACTTCTTACAGCGTTATAAGATTCAACACCTCTCAGAGGTTACTGCAGAGCAGCTCATGGCGCATCTTGCTCATTTGCAAAATCAACGTGGCTTTGCAGAACGTTCTATCCTGCGCAATACCGCAGCATTAAAATCCTTCTTTACGTGGTTATTAGAAGAAGAACGCATTCAAACGAATCCAACCGATATCTTTCCCACAAGTAAGCGTCCACAGCAACTCCCTCGCACCATTGAAGAAGGCATTTTGGGACAATTGATTAATGCCGTCAATGGAGATACACCCATTGACATCCGTGACCGCGCGATTCTCGAGCTTCTGTACGGATGCGGCTTGCGTTGTGCAGAACTATGTGGACTGACATTGCATGATATTGATTTTAAACAACAGCGTCTACGCGTCTGCGGAAAATGGCAGAAAGAACGCATCGTTCCCTTTGGCAAACTCGCAAAAGAGGCATTATTGCGTTATCTTTCTTGGCGAAATACCTTTATTGGGACATTTGACAACGGGAAGCGCATCAAACAGCTTTCCTCCGCAAATGCGACCTTTTTTCTCTCCCCACGTGGAAAACGCGTTCATAGGCCGTTGCTTTCACAAATCATTCGCGACCGCATTCGTCAACATCTTCCAGATGACGCCACGCATGTCACCCCCCATGTTTTGCGTCATGCGTTTGCAACACACTTGCTAAATCACGATGCGCCTTTACTTGACATTCGCGACTTACTCGGCCACGCTTCGGTTGCCACCACACAAATCTACACACACGTTTCAGACACAAAATTAAAGAAGACCTTTAAGGACTTCTTTCCGCGTGCCTAAAACACATCCATGTGTGTCTAATTAACCTTTAAAGAAACGTTTACACCTGATCGAAGGCGTTGAATCACATCTGCGGCTAATAACAAACCTGCCGTTGCCGTAACAGGCATATAAGAGCCCAATACGCCCTCTGGGAGTGCACAAGCGGGCTCTGTAGACCAAACACAGCGAATTCCCTTCTCAATCCCCTTCCGACGTAACTGTTGGCGTACATTTCGTGCTAAGGGACAGACCTGTGTCTTTGACAAATCGGTTACTTTTAAAGCGGTAGGATCAAACTTACGCGCAGCCCCCATCGCAGACCAAACGGGTAACTTTCGCTGTACACAAGCCTCTAAAAGAGCTACTTTCGCCGTTATATCATCAATCGCATCAATCACAATGGTAGGGCTTACACTTTCCAAAAGCGCATTAACATTTTCAGGCGTCACAAACAACTGCTGCCCATCAACCTCACACAACGGCGCAATATCCGCCAAACGAGCGATTGTTACGGACGTTTTTGGAACCCCAATCACAGACTGTGCAGAAAAGGGTTGACGATTGAGATTTGAAGCCTCAAAGCAGTCACCATCTACAAGCGTTAAATGCCCTACACCACTTCGCGCAAGGGCTTCTGCGCAAGCACCACCCACGGCACCAATACCCACCACCAAAATGTGTAATTCACGTAAACTGTTAAGTGTTTCATCACCTAACAAAGCCGCAGTACGTGTTAAGAAATCGGACGTCTGATTTCGATCAGGCGTCCGGTTCATTTCAATGTTACTCATTGTGCATAAGGGCATCGCACTAAGTGCGCACCCACTTGGATTAAGCCAGAAGGCGTCTGCGCACATTCAGGACGGGCACAGTCGCAACGATCTGCAAAGCGGCAACCCACATTGTAATTGCCTGGGCTCGGCACCTGGCCAGGAATAGCGCGAAGCGTTTTACCACGCGTTGCATGAGAAGGAAGTGCTTCCAAAAGTGCACGTGCATATGGATGCTTCGGACCTGCAAAGAAATCCTTTGCAGAAGCCTGTTCAACGACCTGACCTGCGTACATCACCGCCACGCGATGAGCCATACGATACACCACGCCCATATCGTGCGTGATGAAGATCATACCCGAATCCTTACGGTGAAGTTGCAACATCAAGTCCAAGACCTGGGCCTGAATCGTCACGTCCAATGCCGTAGTAGGTTCGTCAGCAATCACAAGCTGCGGTTCAAGGATGAGGCACATTGCAATCATCACACGCTGCTGCATACCACCCGACAATTCATACGGATAGCAACGCAATGCCAATGCAGGATTCTGAATGCCAACCTTTTCAAGCCACACCAAAGCACGCTCACGTGCACGATCCTTCGTCAATTCAGGTTCGTGAATAAGCACTGCTTCAATAATCTGGTCACCGATACGCACCAATGGCGAAAGCGCAGTCATCGGGTCTTGGAAAATCACACCAATCTTCTTACCACGATACTGACGAATCTTTTCAATCGGCATCTTCAAAAGATCTTCGCCTTCAAAGAGAATCTCACCACCGAGAATCTTTGAAGGAGGCGATGGCAAAAGACGCGGAATGCACATCGAACTCACGGATTTACCGCAGCCCGATTCACCCACAATACAGAGAATCTCGCCACGATGCACATCAAACGAAACCTTCTCAACCGTTGTTACGGCCTTACGCGTTTCATCATTTTCGAACGCAATCGTCAGATCGCGGACTTGAAGCAGGGGTTGTTCGGAATTAGACATTGCGTCACACCTTTACTGAAGCTTGCTGAACGGTTTCGGGTCAAATGCGTTACGAACGCCTTCACCAACCATAACGGTGAGGAACATCACAGTGAAAATTGCGAGCGAGGGGAAGAGAATCAACCACCATGCCCAGCGATACGTCTGAGCTTGGTTCAACAATTCACCCCAGCTCGGCGTCAACGGAGGCAAACCAAACCCAAGGAAGTCCAAGGAAATCAATGCACCAATTGCACCCACCAACAAGAAGGGGAAGAGGGTGATAATCGGCGTCAAAGCGTTGGGCAAAATATGACGGAAGATGATACGTGCATTCGTTAAGCCCTGGCAACGTGCAGCCGCCACAAAGGGGCGGTTACGCAAACGCAAGAACTCAGCGCGCATATAGTACGAAAGACCCAACCAACAGAAGAGCCCGTAGACAACCAAGAGTAACCAGAAGCTACGACCAAAAACGGCACCCACGAGCACCATGATGTATAAGAAGGGCATTGCGGCCCAGATTTCTGTGAAACGCTGAACGCAGATATCCACCTTACCGCCAAAGTAGCCCTGAATCGAGCCGATAATCATACCGAGCACCGTCGCAGTCGTCACCAACAAGAGACCGAAGCTCATTGCAATGCGCGTAGCATAAACGATACGCGAGAAGACATCACGACCTGAACCATCCAAGCCAAAGATATGACGAGAGGTCGGCGGGAAGGGGAAACGAATGTTGTTTGCAGAGTAAACTGCATACACCGTCTTCGTTTCGGGATCCGTATAGAAGATGCCATCTGCAGCGGTGATATCCTTCTTAAAGCCTTGCTGAGCCCATGCCAAGAGCGTATTCGCAAACGCACCTTCAGGTGCAGAGGTCTTCTTCGAAGGTTTGTAAACCACCTTCGTCAACTGCCCCTTTTCATCAGCTTCACGCATGAAGGAATAGGTCAATTTCGGCAAAAAGCGCTGATTATTCGGCAAAACGGCACAGAGATTGACACGCAAAGTGGTCGGCACATCTCCACCCACCGTCGGCGAAAGCGTCAAACGGAGCTGCGACCATGCAAATGCGCGCTGAGCCGCGGGCGTTACGAGCGTTTCATACGCTTCGCAAGCTTCCCCACGCAAACGCTTGTTCACTGCTTCCTGAAGCGCAGCATCAATCGTCACCACGTCTGCCAATTTGGTCTTAGCATCTGCGAGATTCATGTTAGGGAAGAACTGATCGCAGTTATCTTGACGTACGATTTCAAAATCACGTGTAAGGTTGAAACGACCCACAGGCTGATTCGGAATCAACGACACAGTGACGACCTTATCGTGTTCCAAGTCAATCGTATCCAAGGTTTCACCCGGCGAATAACGCACAGGAGCGAAGAGTGCGAAATTGGTCTTATCCTGCTTAAAGGTTTCGCTTTCAGTGAAGAGGCGATAGTCCACATGCGTGGTTTCACCCGTAGCTTCACGCACCTTTTCTGGCGGCTGCGTCATTAAGAAGGGGCACGACCATTCACCACCGAAACGCATCAAAAGCGGTTCGCCATTGCAAATGAATTCTGCTCCCAAACTCAAGACATAGAGCGTAATCAACAAACGAAGCGACCAAAAGGCCACACGACTGCGACGAAAACGTTCAAGTCGCTTCTGCGTCAAAGGAGAAAGATTTAAGAATTTCATAATTACCTTTGCTGTTTTAAAGGGTTAACGTACGCTCCGTATCGACTGGCAGGAGCTCAATCGCAGGAGAGGTGACTGCATTGCTCTTTGAATCCGTTCGCGGGAAGTAGTTCACTTCAACCACACGCTTTGCGCTTCCGTCAGGATTCAACTCTAAAATTCGGCGCCCACGCGCATCAAATTGTTGCTGTGTACCATTGGCAAGGGTACGCGTCCATCCACTCAAACGGCCATTGGCATCGTAATGATAGTCGTCCTTCCAATTCTTGAAGGCCGAGAGCGCGGGATCTTCGTAGACAAAACCACTTTCAGGAGGTGTGTAATCCACCTGCTGAATCTTCCCTGCTTCATCGTAAACGCGACGTTCATTTGCGAGATAACGCAAGGAAACAAAACTCGGCGCCGAAGCGGGTTCTCCCTTACGCAGAGCAATACACGCGATATCCACATGGCGCGTAGCAATGCCATTCTGTTCAAAAGCACCATGATAGTCCACTTCAATGGTCATCAAAGCGGCATCCTTCGTCAATGCACGGAAACGCACCTTCTGCGGATCTCCGCTAACCACAAACCAATGATAGGTCACGCCCGCTTCAGCAGAAGCGGCACTCACCGTCATTTTACGGGTCTTTTCAATGCTACGCACAACGCGTTTAATGGACCATGTTGTATCAGAAATGCGTTCACTCTTCGGCGCATCAAAGTAATCAATATACTGGCGCGGCATCGCTTCACGACGCATCGCCAACTGTACAATTGTCGGCAATTGATTCGGCATTAGGGCATGTGCCGCACGCACGAAGGCCTCACCCTCAATTTCAGCAGGATCAAAGGCGATTGGATGTGCCGCCGCAGAGCAATACTCTGGCGCGCCCTTCACACTCTTGCGTAACAACATCTGCATCGTTGGCACGAGCAAGCCACGGCGCAACATCTCCTGCTTGGTTTCGGGACGCATCGCTGCCATCCCTGCCAACACTAATTCGGCAAGCGTTTCATTCGCTTGCTTTGCATTGGGTTGCTGAGAGGTGCGGTCACAGGAAATCAGAATCTGCGGGACTGCGGCAGTTAAGAGATCACCCTTAAACTGCTTCGAATAGTCCGAAGAGGCATCGTAGATGTAAAGCTGGTTAGCCATTGCCATGCGTTGGGAGAGCGCATCTGCAGCCGCTTCCGTGGTCACCAAACGCGGCAAAGAACGCCAAAACGGCGTATTTGCCAAAGAGAGCAAGCTCGTCCCCACCACAGGATGCGTCACAAGTCCAGAGGAGAAAGCACCATTCGCTGCACCCACATGCGCACGTGCCATCTGCGCTTCTTCGCCATACATCACAGAAGTTAACAACGGGAACTTTTCCGTAGCGATTTGCGTACGATCTTCATCACGATTCACATAAAGGTCGCCCGCATTTCCTGCAGCGGTGCCTTCGCGCATCCACGCTTGAATCAACTCCGCATAAGGACCTTGATATGCCTCAGGCGTCACCTTACGATCACCGACCAAGGTCAACAACGTGGTCATGTAGCCACCCTTTGCAGGGTCCCAATTCCACTGCGTATTCTTCGCGGTTACCTCTGCATTAGAGCCCACGGCCACGGTTTCTGCCAAAGCCGCACTCAGCGTCGCATTCCGTTTAGGATTTGCACGCTGCGCTTCTGCGCGTTCAATCAACGCCGTAAACGCTGGCACTGGACGCAAAAAGCGTAAATCACCATCCTCGCGGAGTTGGCGCACATCCGTAAAGCCCAAGTCCACTGCCTTATTGAGCCACTCAAGGGCTTCAGCTTCGCGATTATCACGCGCGCAAACGCATCCCACGTTGTAATGCCAATTAGCATCATTTGGGAAGATGCGTACAGCGGCACGTGCGGCAGTCTCTGCAGACAAGAGGTCATTACGCTGTAGAGAGGTCACAAATTGCGCCAAATATTGGCGATGCTGCGGGAAGAGTTTGGGCATGTCAAAAACAGATTGCGCCGTGGCAATCGACATCATTGCCACGACACTTAAGCCACAAAGAATCTGTTTCATTCCAATCATATGGTCTCTTCAAAAACCCTTCACAAATCCAAAAGCGGATAGTGTACCATAAATAGAAGCACTGTACATCACGAAGATGCGCTTTTACGCTAATTACGAGCGACCCTTCAACTGCACAAAGCGTGCCGTCACAGGCAATTCACCTACAATCGGACGTGCATAGGTTAAGAAGGCATCCGTAACATTATTGCCAGCTTCATTGATGTATTCAGCGGGCAATTCGCGAGTATGCTTTGCGACCGAAGCCAAAGGTGCCACTGCATAGGCTACCGCGTAGGCATCACCGGGCTGACGATTAATCGTAATCGTACCACTACGATGAGCGCCACTGACGGCTGCCTTTACAGCTTCTTCACCCACCAAACGTGCTTCTGCTGCATCAGTTTCGGAGGTAATCCCTACAAAACAACGCTGAATGAAGCCAAAGGTGTCGGCACGCACGCGCTTAATCTTCAAGCGTTCACGCACGACTGCTGCCAAATTCTCACCCAAAGCACCAGAGGTCAACTGCACATTGCCGTGAGCATCCATTTCTGTGGAGAAGCTTTCAGCAATTGCTTTACCATCTGCACCGCGAATGCCTTCACTTACTGCAACCACGCAGCGGCCATACTTTTCCATGCAGGCGGCCACGTCTGCCACAAAACCATCCACCGTGAAGGGACGTTCTGGCACATAAACCAAGTGCGGGCCATCATCTTCATCCTGCTTCGCAAGCGCAGCTGCAGCCGTCAAAAAGCCTGCGTTACGACCCATAATAACGTCAATCTTCACGCCACCGAGAGCGCGATTATCCAAATCATCACCACGCACGGCACAGGCCACAAAGCGACCTGCCGAACCATACCCTGGGGTGTGGTCATTACAGAGAAGGTCATTGTCAATGGTCTTCGGGATATGGAAGCAGCACATCTCATAACCCTGACGTTCAGCTTCTTCAGCGATAATGTTTGCCGTTTCTGCAGAGTCATTACCACCGATGTAGAAGAAGTAACGGATGTTGCGACGCGCCAAGATTTCAAAAATCGCACGGCAATCATCAGCTGTGGGCTTACGACGCACAGAGCCGAGCGCAGAGCTCGGCGTTTGAGCGACTTGCAACAACACCTCTTCGGGTTCGGCACGCAAGTCAATGAAATCCTCATCAAAGATACCCTGGATACCATGCAAAGCACCATAGATTTCAACGATTTTATCAGAAGCCTTTGCTGCCAAAACAGCGCCCACCAAGCTCTGGTTAATCACCATCGAAGGGCCACCACTTTGTGCAATCAACATATTCCCTGTCATTGCCGAACTCCTTTACTTAAAAATCTAAACTGCATGCTGAAGTTTACCCTCAGCATGCAGCGCCAAAAACATCCCTTACTTTGCGAGGGCCTTCGCGATGCGGCCCATTGCTTCAATCACCTTTTCACGGTTATTGAAGGCCGAAATGCGAATATAACCCTGACCGCAACGGCCAAAGCCTGCACCTGGTGTGGTCACCACTTGGGCTTCATTCAACAAACGATCAAAGAATTCCCAAGAATCGCCCTTCACGTTTACCCAAACGTAAGGCGAATTGTCGCCGCCCACGCAGTCAAAGCCGAGCTGCTGAACGCCTTCGCGAATCAACTTCGCATTGCCCAAGTAGTAGTCGACCTGTTCCGTGGTCTGGCGAGCGCCTTCTGCGGAGTAAACCGCTTCAGCAGCGCGCTGCACAGGATAAGAAACGCCATTAAACTTCGTCGTGTGACGGCGATTCCACATCGGATGCACGTCAACCACATCGCCAGCCTTCGTGTAAGCCTTCAAGCCTTCGGGCACCACGGTGAATGCGCAGCGCACACCCGTGAAACCAGCCTTCTTCGAGAAGGAGCGGAATTCAATCGCCACATCCTTAGCGCCTTCAATTTCATAAATCGAGTGCGGGATTTCAGGATCGCGAATGAAGGCTTCATAAGCAGCATCAAAGAGAATCAAAGCCTTGTTGGCCTTGGCGTAATCCACCCATGCCTTCAACTGTTCCTTCGTGGCGACAGCGCCAGTGGGGTTGTTGGGGAAGCACAAATAGATCAAATCCACGGCTTCAGCAGGCGGTGCCGGCACGAAATTATTGGCAGCGGTGCTTTCCAAGTAGTGAAGGCCCTGATAACGACCTTCCGCTGCAGCACCAGTACGGCCAGCCATCACGTTGGTATCCACATACACGGGATAAACCGGGTCAGGAATTGCAATGCGCAATTCATCAGCGAACAACTCCTGAATGTTAGCGCAGTCGCACTTCGAGCCATCGCTCACAAAGATTTCAGAGGCCTTGATATCGCAGCCGCGCGACTGATAGTCATTCACAGCGATTGCTTCACGCAAGAAGTCATAACCCTGTTCAGGGCCATAACCACGGAAAGTGGCTTCATCGCCCAATTCATCCACAGCCTTATGCATCGCTTCACGACATGCTGGAGCGAGCGGAAGCGTCACGTCACCAATACCCAAACGAATCACAGCCGCGTCAGGATTTGCCGTCTGATAAGCCTTTACGCGCTTGGCAATTTCCGAGAAGAGATAAGAAGCCTGAAGCTTGCTGTAATTTTCATTTACCAAAATCATGGGTTATTTGTCCTTATTGTTCGTTTTAATGTTTCAATCAATCATTGTGTTTTCAATCAAAAGCGCCCTACCCGGCTCAACGCGTTTGCGTGTAAAGCGGCGTCAAAATCCACCGGCGATTATGCCAAAACCATTGTTCGGGTTTTTCACGGATATTCGCTTCAATGATATCCCACACCTGCTGAGTAATGCGCTTAGCATCTACTGCGGCATCCGCCTCCAAGTCTGGGAAAATAGGGTCATACACGTGCAATGCATGATAAGCAGAACTCTTACGTTCCATCACCACGGGCAGAATCGGCACATTGCCCATGCGCGAAAACTTCGCCAAGCCCTTACCGAGCTGCACATCCGGCTTACCAAACACCGTTGTACCCACTGCAGGCTTATTGTGACGCACATCTGGCAAAATAGCAAAGACGCCACCACTCTTCAAGTGATGCGCCACACGCACAAACGAGCTCGGATGACGACGATCCACCGTCTGGAAATTCAAGCGACTCTTGCGCAACCACGCCTCAAACAGCGGATTGTTCTGAGGACGCCCCACCGCCATCAATGGGAAATTATAAGCTGAGCACGTAATCCCCGCCAAATCCCAATTGCCCATATGCGGCAGCGCAATCACCACACCGCCATACTTTGCAATCAAAGCGCGAATCTTCTGTTCAGCCTCTTTTGAACCTGCCAAATGCTTGCTCAAATACTCCACATCCATCTTGCCTGCGTGAAACAGTTCAATGAAGTTCATCAACATATTCCACACCGAAGTCCGTGCGATGTAACGGCAGCGTGCCACCGGCACATCCTCACCGAACACCTCACGAATGCGAGAAATCGTCTCTTTACGCAGAGGCCAACAAATGCGGAAAACAATACGCAAAACCCCACGCAAGAACGCACCCGTCCATGCAATGGGGAAACACGTAATCCACAATTGTACAGTACGAAACGCGCCATACTCAAGGCGATGGCGAAAGCGAATCTTCTGCTTCATGCTACCCTTTACTTGAGTGCTTCAGCTTCTTCAAGCAACTTTTCGATGTCTTGATGTGCGACCTTCGCCAAGCTTGCCGCCTCTTCAAGCGTCTCCATACGCGCCTTTACAGAGTGCAACACCTTACGATATTCAGCAATCTTTTCCATCATTTCAGCAATCTTATCGCCCATCTGCTGTGCGGCATTTTCAGCCTTCACCAACATACGACGCGTCTGAAGCAACTGCTGCAACAATTCACCTGGATCGCAGTCCAAGTCTTCCAACAACATCCCATCAGGAATCGGCACCTGAATAATCGTGCCACACTGAGAACAAGGCACCTGAAGACCAGCTGCGCGATAGTCCACCACTAAATTGTGATTGCAATTCGGGCAATCAAACACAATATCGGTGGGCATAATTTCAACGTCTTGAATATCGTCTTTCTCGTCCATAAAGACCTCCTTAAGGCTGTGACAATAGTCTAACACAACACCCCTAAAAAAAGCAAGATAAAACAATATCTATAGAAAGAGGAATCACGCGCGAAAACCAACCCGAAACCAACCTCAAAAACACCCCAAATAAAGCCCCAAACAACGCAAATAAAAAAAGCGACCAGTTATCACTGATCGCTTAAAAGATGGAGGCGCGAATCGGAGTCGAACCGATCTAGAAGGATTTGCAGTCCTCTGCCTAACCGCTTGGCTATCACGCCCTAAAACGCCGAATATAATAGCACACCTCTGCGCAGAATGCAACATCTATTTTCAAAAAACCGAAAAAATATCCACAGCGGTTTCACTTCTTCGGCCCTTCGTACTATTTTCTAGAATTTTCTAGACAGGTTTAAAAAGTCCCATGCAAAAAATTGTACTGTTTCAGAATGCTTCCCGAGAGGAAATTTTCCCTTAAAATAATTGGCCCATAAAGATTTTGTACTGTTTAAATTTTTCACGGATAGTACAAATTGTACTGATTTTAAGCCTAAAATTGCCAACCACAAAATATTCAAGATAAGTTATTGTAAATAAATAAGTTACGACTGGGCAAATATAGTACAAAGTATTGAAGAACTGAAACTATATAGGAGAAGATAAGAAGAGAGAGTCTCTCTGTCTTTTTGTAGCTTTGATGATGCGGATGTTGCTTTGAGTGGATGGTTTGAGTGGATACCCTTGTAAATTGCATGAAAATAAGCGTATACTATAGTAAGTTAAATGGGCATAATGCTTGAATCGCACGAATGAGGTTTCAGAAATGAAGTCAAGTGTGTTTAAGCGGAATGCGTTGTAACAATGAAGCATTTGTTACACAGGGAGAAGTGGTTGACAGGCTTGTCGCATTTGTAGGGCTATTGGATAAGGACAAATTGAGTGGTTTGCATATAGAAACGCTTCGGATTAAGAAATTGTTCTTTAAATGATT
>JAZRAG010000127.1:0-3624 GCA_045634445.1 Candidatus Spyradenecus sp.
CTCACAGAACGACATGGCTCCGACCCGACTTTCGTGCGCCGAGGGGCAAGCGGAGTAAGAGATAGCGTCCTTGCGTAAAATTCGTCGTGCTTTTCGCAGTCCTGCGGCGCAGCCACCCTACGAAGGTCCCGTAAAAAAACGACGGCTTCCCAGCGATGGTGCGCCTTGGCGCTAACGAAAAACGAATTTGTTTGCCTTTTTTCGGTGAGTTTGATATCCTTTGTGCACTTTTCTGCGGGCGTAATTCAATGGCAGAATAGGAGCTTCCCATGCTTCTTACGAGGGTTCGATTCCCTTCGCCCGCTCCAAAGGGCTGTTAGCTCAGTTGGTTAGAGCACTACCTTCACACGGTAGGGGTCGCTGGTTCGAGTCCAGCACAGCCCACCATTTTAGGCGGGTTCCACACGGAATCCGCTTTTTGTTTTTGTGGTGTTGTTTGGTTTTGCGGAGCACCTTTTTGTGTATTTCCCAACACGTTGTGCTCGGGCGCATATCCTTCTGTGTTCTGTGGTTTAAAAATCTCGTAGCACCATCCTGGCTGTCCTGCTTGCAGGAGCGAATCTACCAGAGGGAGATTTCTAATTTAGATTCCACTTATCGCACGTCAGCGCACGCTGTTGAGAAATGGAAATGTGCCCATTTCGAGCAGCGTGCAAGATTTGTGCGACTCGTGGAAAACCAGCGAAGGCTTGAGCGCTCCGCGTAGCCTCCTCGGGAGGAAGACTGCGCAGCAGGATTTCTCTTGCGCCGAGGAGCACGCGGAGTAAGAGATAGCGTTCTTGCGTTTAAACCCACTCGCAGCCCTGCGCAGGTCGCTTAAAAACGCACCACTTCGCCGGGGAGGACTTCGCCAGCGATGATCTTTCGGGCGTGCGGCGTCTCCAAGCGACGATGGATCGTGCGCTTCAGCGGACGCGCGCCGAACTCCGTATCATACCCCTCCTCAATCAGAGCGGCACGCATTTCGGGCGAGATTTCAAGCGTGAAATCCTCCTCAGCCAAGCGCGCCTTCAGGTCATCCAACTGCAACTCCAAAATCTGCTCTAAGCTCTTCTTACTCAAAGGCTTAAAGAGGAGCGTTTCATCCAAGCGATTCAAGAATTCGGGCGGGAATTTGCTCTTCAACAAAGCCTCCACGAGCTCCTGCACCTGGCCACCCTGATCAGACTGTTCAGCCTGCGCGATGAGGTCACTTCCGAGGTTGGACGTCATAATGATAATCGTGTTGGCGAAACTCACGGTTGTGCCCTTATTATCAGTCAAACGACCATCATCGAAGACCTGCAAAAAGAGCTTAAAGACATCCGGATGCGCCTTTTCAATTTCATCCAAGAGCACCACCGAATAAGGCTTACGCCGCACCGCCTCCGTCAGCTGACCGCCCTCTTCATACCCGACATACCCGGGAGGCGCACCCACCAAACGGCTCACGCTGTGCTTCTCCATGTACTCCGACATATCAATGCGCGTCATCGCGTCACGACTATCAAAGAGCTGCTCTGCCAAAACGCGGGCCAACTCCGTCTTGCCCACGCCCGTCGGCCCCAAGAAGAGAAACGCCCCAATCGGCTTCCGGCGATTCCGAATCCCGGCACGCGCACGCAACACTGCATCCGCCACCGCGTCCACCGCCTCATCCTGGCCAATCACCCGCGCCTTCAACGATGCACTCATGGCGAGCAACTTCTCACGTTCCCCCTCCAAGAGCTTCGACACCGGCACGCCAGACCAACGGCTCACCGCCTCAGCGATCTCCTCCGGCCCCACCACTTCGCGCAACATCGCATCGCGGTCTTCCGAAGCCGACGCCTTTAAGCGCGCCTCCAATTCCGGAATCGTCTTATACTGCAATTCGCCGGCACGCGCATAATCATACGTCCGCTGCGCCGTCTCCAAAGCATGACGCGCCTCATCTAATTGCTCACGCAGCGCCTTCGACGTCTCATGCGCCTTCTTCTCCTCCTGCCACTTTGCCTTCAACGCATCCGCGGCAGCACGTTCGTCAGCCAATTCCTTACGCAACTCCTCCAAACGACGCGCCGACGCCTCATCCTTCTCACGCGCCAACGCCGCCTCCTCGATCTCCAAACGCATCACCTTGCGGCTCAGCTCATCCAATTCTGCCGGCATCGAGTCCATCTCTGTGCGAATCGCAGCGCACGCCTCATCCAAGAGGTCAATCGCCTTATCTGGCAAGAAACGCTCCTGAATATAACGATCACTCAATACCGCCGCATTGACCAACGCCGTATCGAGAATCCGCACATTATGATGCGCCTCAAAACGTTCCTTCAACCCACGCAAAATGCTGATCGAGTCCTCCACCGTGGGCGCAGCCACCATCACGGGTTGGAAACGACGCTCCAAGGCCTTATCCTTCTCCATGTAAAGACGATGCTCCGCCAACGTCGTTGCACCAATACAATGCAATTCCCCACGCGCCAACATCGGCTTCAACATATTCCCTGCGTCACTCGAGCCCTCAGTCTTACCCGCGCCCACAATCGTGTGAATTTCATCGATAAAGAGGATAATCCGCCCCTCACTCGCCTTAATCTCACGCAAAACCGCCTTCAAGCGTTCCTCAAAATCACCGCGATACTTCGCCCCAGCCATCAAAGCCGTCATGTCCAACGCAAAAATCGAGCGATCCTTCAGCCCCTCCGGCACATCACCACGTAAGATACGCTGGGCCAAACCCTCCACAATCGCGGTCTTACCCACACCAGGCTCACCGATTAAGACCGGGTTATTCTTCGTCTTACGCGACAAAATACGAATCACATCGCGAATCTCAGCATCGCGACCAATCACGGGGTCCAACTTCCCACTGCGCGCCAATTCCACCAAATCCTGGCCATACTTCTTCAGCGCCTCATAACTCTCCTCAGGATTATCACTGGTCACCTGTTGGTTCCCACGCACCTCCTTCAACGCCTTCAAGAGCGCCTGCTCCGACACCCCCAGCTCCTTCAAAAGCTTTACACGAGGCACCATTGCCAAAAGCAGATGTTCCACCGAGACATACGCATCACCCATGCGCTTAGCACGATCAAAAGCATCGACCAACGCCTCATTCAGCGCCTGCGACACATAGACCTTATCCGCCTCCGTGGCACCCGAAACGCGCGGCAACCGCCCCAACGCCTCCTCCACCTTTGCGCGTGCCAAATCCACTGACACCGCACACTTTGTTAAGAGCCCCTCCGCTAAACCACGTTCCTGCGAAAGCAGCGCCCACAAAAGATGCTCACACTCGATAGTCTGTTGGCCCCTGCGAATCCCCTCCGCCTGAGCCGCCTTTAAAGCTTCACGCACCTTTTCAGTCATTTGATTCATATCCATAACAGAACCTCCATAAACTTAAATCACAGCGCACCATGCGCCAACACCCCTCTTATGCAAGCCCCGTGCCAAACCGCCCCACACCCCCAGAAAAGCCCCTACACCGCCAACTGGCACAAACCGTGCCACACAACCATGCCAACCGTGCCACCCACGCCAGCAGCTGTTAACTGTTTGCGGTTTACTGTTAGCGGTTAGCTGTAGGTGCTCTGCAAGAAAGCCTTCGCAGGTTTTCCACGAGTCGCACGGCTCTTGTAGCCTGCTCGAAATGGGCACATC
>JAZRAG010000128.1:0-29787 GCA_045634445.1 Candidatus Spyradenecus sp.
AGAAGTGGTCAAACACCATCGTTTTGTCTACGACAACTACCTCTGTGTACAGAAATTGGATGCATTGAATAACAATTCGCAGATTAACCTCTTTGTTTGGGACCCGACCGAACCGATCGCCACGCGTCCGCTTTTCACCCAACGCGGCACGGGCTACAAATTCTTCTACACTTTTGATGGCAATAAGAATGTGTCAGAACTCGTCCACTTTGAGACGCGCAATGGCATTGCTGCACACTACGACTACGCTCCCTTTGGCGCCGTCACGCGTTCGGTCTCCGCCTCCACCATTACCGACAACACCTTCACCACCGACAACCCCTTCCGATTCTCCTCCGAATACCACGACGATACATTAGGTTTAGTGTATTACAACTATCGCCACTACAATCCCATTGATGGAAGGTGGATAAGCAGAGATCCTGCAAATAGTACTGAAGAAACTGTAAAATTAAAATATTTATTTATTGTAAATCAAATAAATAAGACGTCTGACATGTTAGGTCTTTCGAAATGTTATTTTGATCCATTTGAAGTGATATTTGAAGATCCACAAATAAAATTATTGGATGGACGATATTTACCAATTAATGCTGGGAGCGGTTGGGGGAGATTCTGGTTGGAAACTTCCGTAACAGAAATTCTCGGAATGGTAAGTAATTTAACACAGGCAATCACAAAAACACTTGGAACATTATCATTTGATATTCCGTCAAGTCGTGGCTTGCCAATCACGGATGTAAGAGTTTCTGCAAAATTAACCGCAAAATTGTTTGACTGTGATGATGTCCTTTTAATGGATATTAAAGAGCGACTTTTTAAGTCTGAACTCTTTCCAGTTTACAACTCATTAACTGGTGGACCTTCAATACCTTCAGGAAGTACGTTTATTAAAACTTATATGAGTGATATTCAAAAAGCTTTATCTGAAGCGATGGATGATATAGTTAATAAGGTGGATGATTATGCAAATAGATTGGAAAATCAATTTTGTAAATAATTGCTTAATTGGCATGAACATTTTGTTGTTTTGTGGATGTTTTCAATTAAAAAAAGCAGATATTCTTTCTCCACAAGAAGAACAAATCTTACGTTCTGTAGGAGTTTGTTCAAGATTGAGTTTAGGTCTTGTTGAGTGGGATGAAAACGAGGTAGATGAATTTGAAATACCTTCAGTGAAAGGTCATTTTCTATTTTACACGATTTGCAAGAAAAAGTTTTACGAAAAAAGGGCAACCCCAAAAGAAATACAACAATTATTTGAGTACGAACTCTTTTTGGGACGTTTTGATCGCGCATCTATTTATTATCAGGCAGGGGCAACCGCAGACATTCCTGTTGGTCCACATGCAGACTCTATTTTCGCAACATATCCCAATTACTTGCCTGAGACACCAGATGAATTCCGAGAGAAACAGCACTCTATGTTGGATCGCAGTATTCGATTTGGAATGCGACCTCTACGAGATGCATTATTGAAATTTGGCGCAAATCCCTCCTATGCGCCTGGGGAAACAACACCACTCTGGTGTGCTGTTATAACGGATGATGAGGAATCATATAGGTTGTTGCGTAAAAATGGAGCAGATAAAGAATGTTTGGACTATCTCGCCTTGATGGCTACAGCCTCACAACAGATAAGAAATCGTTATGTATTTTTAGAAGACTTTTTAAAGCGCGGTTATAATCCCAATAAATGTAATATTTTATTTGCGTGGACGACAATTGAAGACGAGAAAGCTATAAAGTTATTGTTACAATATGGTGCAGATCCAAACTTAAAATTAATGCCAAATGAGATGAGTGCACATGAGTATGCTGAAAAATTCAACCTTCAAAGTATCTTGGATTTGTTTGAGGCTTCGTGCATAAGTGTGGGTCGTTTTTAACAGATTAGCATCACTTTTTCTTTTGTGGCACAAGCCCCATGTGGGGGTAAAAGAATAAAAGGCTTCTAAACGTAAGGCGACGCGTTAACTCGTCGCCTTCAATTTTTAAAACAAAAAGATTTGAAATGCGTGGGGGTATGTGTTAAAGTAGTGATAGGTGAATAACTGATACAAAATTATGTGCGCTGTAAGTGTCACAAATAAACATTTTTCATGGACTCATTTCGTTTGGGATCCGACTGAATCCATCGCGACGCGACCGCTCTTTACTCAACGTGGAACAGGTTATAAATTCTTCTACACTTGTGACGGCAATAAGAACGTCTCGGAACTGGTTCACTTCGAATCTCGCAATGGCATTGCAGCGCACTACGACTACGCTCCCTTTGGCGCCGTCACGCGCGCCATCTCTGCCTCTGCCATCGCAGATAACACCTTCACCACCGACAATCCCTTCCGTTTCTCCTCTGAATATCACGATGATACCCTCGGTCTCGTCTACTACAATTATCGTCACTACAATCCTATTGATGGAAGGTGGTGTGGTAGGGATCCTAAAATCGATGAATATTACTTGTTTTGTGACAATAATTCTGTTGCTAAATCTGATTTTAGGGGCTTGATGGCGTTTAGGGGCTTGATGGCGTTTTTTTGCCGTGATGCGAATTGTAAAGAAGCTGCAAAAAAAGGAATTCCAAATGAAGCAAAATTTAATGTGTTATTAAGAATTTTAGAGAAGAATAGATGTTCTATTCCAAGAATTAAGTGTCAATCTTGTGATGATACGTTAGGCGGATATTACGATTCTGCGAATAATCAAATCATATTGTGTAGTCAAAAAGGACGTAAAATGAAGGAGTATCAAATGACGCTTTTACATGAGTTATCGCATGTGAAAGATCGCTGTATATCATCAATTAAATCAGGTTGTGATGAGAAAGAATTACGAGCAAAGGCGTGTTCAGAGGTTCGAGCATATAAATATGCAGATGAAATCCTTGATAAGGAAAAATTAATTAGTCGTGTAGAAAAGTCACTTTTAAAATCCTGTCCAAAATATAAAGTTAAAGATACCGACATACCATTACTTGTTGCCATTCAAGCTGTAGAATACTGCTTTGATTTGCCGATAGAGGATGCATTATTATCATGGTAGTGAGTGTCTTTAAATCATTAAATACCATTTTTACACTCTTAATCTTTGCAGGATTGATTGGGTGTTCAGACGTGGAATCACCTTCTGTAGCATTTCCGTATGGTTCTGTAACAGAAATTAATTCAATTCGCCCAAATGCTGAAATGCCATTATCAGATGCTCAATTTACAGTTATTAGAGCAGGCGAGATGCAAATTCCCCTAATTGCGTTAGTAGATTCCTCTTATCAATATGATTCGCCCATGATGAAATGTTTTTGGGAGATGTGTGAACGATGTCGTCTTAATCAAGTGATATTAATACGGACTGTTTCACCGCGATTATCTCCGACAAAAGAAACGAGTCCTATGCATATTACAAATGCTGTGGATGATATTTTAGAACAAGATTTTCCATGCGAGTGTCAATTTAAAAGCTATAAATTAAATAGATTAACGATAGGTGCGGTATTAAAATATTTACGCCCCCATTCGTTTAACAATATTTTTAACCTAACGGTTATTGCGCCCTTTACCGCACCGTGTGAATATGATTTGATTAACATAAAAGAGGCCAAATGGGAGCAGTGTTGTATTAAAAATAGGTTATATTGTCAATTACGATTTGCGGACTCAGAAGAAGTTCAAATGATTGTAAGCCAAAAGGGCTTTTCCAAAGAATCACTTCTTACACTTGTGCAAATAGAGCGGTTTATGGAGGCTTTAGTTGATATTTTGAAACGTGAAAAATGGGAAGAAGAGATTATTATTCGTGAATCATGGACGTTGAAAGAACGTTATTATGTAAGTCGCTATGGAATTGAATGTGCTGAATAAGTTCCACAAGGAGTTTTTGATATGGCAAGCACCATGATGGCACAGGCTGCAGTGCAGGACCATGCGGATGCGCAATTTTATTTGGGCTTCTGTTATTTGAAAGGATGGGGTGTTAAACAAGATTTACGTGAAGCTACACAGTGGTGTCGTAAAGCGGCTATGCAGGGATGTGATGATGCTCAGTATGTACTTGGGAGTAGTTACGAATATGGTGTAGGGGTTGAAGAAAATGTAGTTGAAGCTATTAAATGGTATCGTAAAGCTGCTGAACAAGGAAATGAAGAGGCGATAAAAGCCTATCGTAAAATTACCACTGGCGAAGATTAATCTCTATTTTTATTCATAATTTTCCCCTGTGAAAGGAAGCGAATAATGAAATTGCTTTGTCATATTTTAATTTTACCATTGTTACTCATGACGGCATGTGCAAATACATATGTTCCTAAAGCAAAAGTTACAATTCGCTCGGTGAACCAAGACGGAGAACTAATTGTAAACGAACCAGTACGAATAGGTTTTTCGTCATGGGGAGGAGTTTATGGGAAAACAGATCAGAATGGTTGCTTTACTGCAGAAGGGCGACCAACGAGTGATTACCTTTTTGCAATTGGTCGACTCAATGTAGACGAACCATCCCAAAAGTATTATGCAACCTATTTTCGAAAAGACATCGCAGACTGGAAAAATTATCCTGAAGACGGCAAATGGAAGCCGTGGAATGAAACGATTGAAGTTGTCGTAAAAGAAAAAATAAATCCTATTCCAGTGTATGCAAATAGGAATAATTTTAAAACAAATATCCCTGTTATCGATGAGTGGGTGGGGTATGATTTCGAATACAATGATTGGGTTGCGCCTTATGGCAAGGGGCTTATCGCAGATATTGAAGTTTTTCTTTCCGAAGCGAAGCCAACCGAAGAGGATGAAATTGAAGAACTAAAAATTCGTTTCCCGTATCCTCTCGCCGGGGTCTACGTTATGAAAAAAGACCTTAATTGTGACTTTAAGTCCGTGTACCATGCAAATCCTGATGCCACGTATCAACAAGAGATTCGATGGTATAAAGCATACAAAATGATGGATGATATCAATCCTCATGCGTGGACAGAAGAAGATCGCTATTTTAAAGTAAGCAGAATGGTTAAATACAGTCTTCTCTCCAAAGACGACTATCTCATTTTTCGTACACGAACAAAAGTGGATGAGGATGGGAATCTCATTGAAGCGCGTTATGGGAAAATCTATGGGCCCATTGAGTTTCGGTTAAATCCAACAGATAAAAGACCGTCCTATCGCAAGCGTGTCGAACTTCGTAATTATTATTTCAATCCAACTGTTAATGACACGAACCTTGAATATGATTCAAAACGTAATTTACTCTTGGACAAGGTTACCCCTAGAGAGCGAAGATTCTATCTTTGATGGTGGCCATAATCGGATTTAATCATAAGATTATCGGCTCCCAACATCCATTAGCCAGTGCAACGCTCCTTGACTTGATAAGCGTGTCTCCAATCGCGTTTCCCCATTCTGGCAGTTCTGCGGCGGAGCCGCTCTTTTCTATATGTTTTGTGGTTTTTTAACAAATAACGAATAACGAATAAATATCTATACTTTCTCTCTATTTTACGCTATACTATGTGTGATGTTGATTCGCATTTAGAGCAAGGAGTCCTACGATGGAAACTTTACAGCCTGTGAATATCCTCTGTTTGAAATGGGGAACTCGTTATCCTGCGTCTTTCACCAATATTTTGTACGCATCGGTTAAGCGTCATTTGCATCGTCCTTTTCGCTTTGTATGCGTGACGGATGATCCGACGGGTTTGGCCGAGGGGATTGATGCGCAGCCGTTTCCTGAAAATCCACGCCCTGATTTGATGGATCAGTGGCCGAACATTTTCATCAAGTTGTGCGTGTTTAAGGATGGTTTCTGCAATCTTCAGGGGCCGACGTTGTTCTTTGATGTGGATGTCGTGATTCAAGAGGATTTGGATTGCTTCTTTGACTATATGCCTGGTAAGAATTGCATTATTCATAACTGGGTGGAACGTCGCAAGCAGATTTTCCGTCGCCGTCCGGATATTGGTAATTCTTCTTGCTTCCGTTTTGAGGCGGGTAAGAGTAATTACATTTATGAGAAGTTTATGGAAGAGGCGGCTGATGCTATTGATCGGAACAAGTTCCCCACAGAGCAGGCGTTTATGACGTATGCGATGAAGGAGGTCTATTGGTGGCCTGATGCTTGGGTGAAGAGCTTTAAGCGCACCTGTGTGTTGCCTTTGCCCTTCAACTTACTCTTCGCGCCACCGAAGCCGAAGACAAAGGTGTTGGTCTTCCACGGTAATCCCGATCCGGATGCTGCAGTGGCGGGCTTTAAGGGACGCCGTTGTCATCACAATGTGCGTCCGTGTAAGTGGATTTTGGACGATTGGCGCGAGTAAGGGTGATTGGGCTTTATGAGTAAGTCTTACGAATTTGAGGGTACCGTTAAGGAAATCATGGATGTACAGACCTTCGCAAGTGGGTTCTGTAAGCGTGAATTTGTTGTCACGGATAATGATGACCGTTGGCCTCAGGATATTAAGTTTAACGTAGTGAAGGAGAAGTGCTCGCTTTTGGACGCTTTTAAGAAGGGCGAACAGGTGCGTGTGACTTTTTCTTTGCGCGGTAATCTCTACAATGGTCGTTATTACACGGATTTGCAGGCATTTAAGTTGGAAAAGCTTGAAGCTGATGGGTCTACGCTTGAACCCATTTCGCAACCTGCGGATGAGTTTCCGGTAGATGATATTAGTGATGACGACATGCCCTTCTGATTCAGTAGAATTTACGGTTGGACGGCTTCTGGATTCAGGAGCCGTCTATCTGTGTCGTCATGGAATTGACGCTGATGAGGCGCGCAATTTGGCGGAAATCCTCCTTTCTGAGGCGTTGCATTTCTCTGGTCCGAGGTTGCAATTTGAGGCGCAGCGGCAGGTGGATTTAGCGATTGTGGAGCGATTGCGGGAGCAGTTTCGTCGCTTGGCTAATGGTGAGCCGATTCAGTACATTTTAGGGGTGTGGCCGTTTCATGACATTGTCCTAAAAACGGATGCGCGTGCCTTGATTCCGCGGCCAGAAACTGAGGAATTGGTGGAGCGCATTTTAAAGTGTGATCATTGGGCGAAAGCCTCCGAGATTGTGGATATTGGTACGGGGACGGGGGCTATTACGTTGGCTTTGGCACATGCTGCGCGTGGGTCTAATAAACATTTTACGGCTGTGGATCTCTCTCCAGATGCGCTTTCTTTGGCGCGTGAAAATGCGGAGGCGTTGGGATTGGCAGATGTGGTTACGTTTGTGGAGGGGGATGGCGCGCGTACGTTGAAGGCGTGTTCGTGTGATATTTTAGTTTCAAATCCGCCTTATATTGCTTCTGCGGTGGTGGATGCTTTGCCAAAGTTGATTTTGGATCATGAGCCGCGTTTGGCTTTAGATGGCGGTGAGGATGGTTTAGATATCTTGCGTCAGATTATCTTAGATGGTACGCAGGTATTGCGTCCAGAAGGGCGTATTTTCTTTGAAATTGGGGATGAGCAGGGGCTCGCGATGCAACGTCTTTTGGAACGTGCGGGGTATTCAAATGTGTGTGTGGTGAAGGATTTTGCCGGGCATGATCGTTATGTAGAGGGGACGCTGCTGTGAGAATGGTACCGCAACCCCTTCCACGCGAACCTTTACGTCGTGCAATGACGGCTCGCGTGCAGGCTGATTTGCCGCGTTTGCGTTTGGAAACGCCGCAGCCGTGTCGTTATCCTGATGTAACGCTTTTAATTTATTATTTCCCGCAAGTCTGTGAGGGTTCTTCGTTTGAACCGTTTGAATTTGCGATTCGCCAATCGTGGTCGGTTTTAGGGGCGTTACCTACGGTGATTGTGACGCATACTGAAGCGGCGGTGCCTACTACATTTGCTGCGCTTGAGGGTGTTACGGTGCAGGTGGAGCCAGCTTTGGTGCCAGGGGATATTCGCTCAATGAGCCGCGATTGTCTTACCCAGTTGTATCGCCGCTTTAAGACGTCGCATGTCTTAATCATCCAAAATGATGGATGGCCGCTATATGATGCGTTGCGCGACTTTTTGAAGTATGACTTTGTGGGGGGGCCAAATGTCACGCCAGGGTGGCGTACAGTGGTGGCGGATGCCTTGGGTAAGACGGTCCTAAATGGCGGCTTTTCTTTACGTACACGGCGCTTGTGCCGTGCAGTTTCATGGGTGTGTAGGTTGACACCGCCACATTTTGCGCCAAGTGAAGACCTTGTGTACGCACGTTTTCGCCCCTTTTTCCGTTATCCTTCGGCAAAGGTGGCGCGTCGTTTTAGCGAAGATGCTTTAGATGGTCTAATCCCGCCTACGCTTGAATCGAATCCAATGGGATTTCATCGTGATAGTACGTATGAATTGATGTGGGGGGCAGAACCGCCGTTAACGGTGGTGAGTGTGGTGCGTGATCATGCGTGTTACCAACGTTGTGTTCGGGAGAATCCGTATTTAAAGGGCGCCCGCTTTGTTTGCTATGACAATACGGTTGAGAATGTGCCTATTCCTGTGCGTTATAATGACTTTTTGGATCAAATGCCTGCAGATACGGGGTGGATTTTCTTCGCGCATGAGGATATTGAATTAAGGGAAGACCCAAGGCCTCTGTTACGGCGGCGTTCAACGCTTTTCCCATGTGGATTAATTGGTACGCGTATTGTGGCAGGATTGGTTATTTTGCCTTTTGGTGAAATTTCAGATTCTGATCGTGATGGTGGACGTTGGCATAATAATCGACCACCTTTGCCCTATACATGGCTTTTGGGACGTCGTGTGGAGAATTTTGACTGCTGCGGGTTCTTTGTTCATGCGGATACATTCCGCTATTGGAAACTGCGCTTTGATCCTGCGTGTGCGTGGGATTTGTATGCAGAGGAACTATGTTTCCAATTTATTACAAAGACAGGGCATTCTGCTAGTATCCTGCCATTGGCAGCGCATCATTGGTCGCGTGGGAATCCGAATACCGAACGTTTTAAGCAGACGCTTGCTCATGTGAATGAGAAGTATTCCGACGTCTTTTTGGCGGGTGGTACATGTGTTTTCTCGGTGGGGAAGCCGCCGTCTAAGTGGTTTCGCTTGTTTCAATTTGCTATTCATCACTGCTTTTTGCGGTGGTTAAGTTAAGGTCTATGCTATACTGATAGACGGAAAACGCTATGCACTTTCAAGATCGCTTATCTCAAGAACTCGAAACGCTCCGTACTGCGGGGAATCTGCGCGTATTGCGAACGCTTCCAAAGGATTTGGTGAATCTCTCTGGGAATGATTATCTCGGCCTCTTGAATGATGTCGCCTTTCGTGAGGGCTTTTATGCGTCATTGTCACAGGAAGATCGTGCATTGAGCGCGGCGAGTTCTCGCTTACTTACAGGTAATGTGCCTGCAGCCGTTCAGTTGGAAGCAGATTTGGCAGCAGCGTATGGTGCAGAAGCTGCGCTGGTGTTTGGTTCGGGTTATCACGCGAATACGGGTATTCTACCTGCCTTAGTTGGGCCGAAATCTCTTATTTTGTCTGACAAACTAAACCATGCGAGTATGATTGATGGCATTCGTGCAACGGGGACCACATTCTATCGTTTTCGCCACAACGACCTTGGGCATGCGCGTTCGTTTTTAGAGCGTTATGCAGCGGACTATGACGAGGTCTTTGTGATGACCGAAAGCGTCTTTTCAATGGATGGCGATTGCACCGATTTAGCAGCATTTGTGCAGTTGAAGCGTGACTTCCCCAATGTGGTGCTCTATTTGGATGAGGCGCATGGGGTAGGTGTTTTTGGCGAAACAGGCTTAGGACTTGCCCACGCAAAAGGACTTCATCGGGAAATCGACCTTTTAGTGGGTACTTTTGGTAAGGCATGGTGTTCAACAGGTGCTTTTGTGGTTTGTTCTCAGGTTATTCGTGAGACCTTAGTTAATCGGATGCGTCCTTTCATTTTTACGACAGCATTACCGCCGATTAATTTGGCATGGACGCGTTACGTATTGAAGGCATTGCCAGAGATGACTGCGCGTCGTCAACATCTTCAGTCAATGGGCGCGCGTCTTGTTGCTGCGATTCAGGCGACGGGTAGGGAGTGCGTAAGCACTTCGCAGATTGTGCCCTATGTCGTTGGGGAGAATGCTGCTGCGATTGCTGAGGCGAAACGTTTTCAAGCGGCAGGTTTCTATGTCTTACCGATTCGTCCGCCAACTGTTCCAAAGGGGACTGCGCGCTTGCGTTTTTCATTGTCTGCGGATATTCCAGAGGCGACCTTTGAAAATCTCTTAACCATTTTACAAACTCAATAAAATTAAAGTGTCTGCTGTGAAAAGCGATTTAAAAAGTGATTTGCAAAAACTCTCTGGCACGGTGCTCTCAATTCCTTTCCGGAATGATGAGACAGGGTATACCGTATTGTCGGTGCAACCTATTGCCGAACGTCAGGATGATGCACGTCGTGTGACGGTGGTGGGGCGTTGCGCAACGATTTGGGTGGGAGAGGAAATTACCGCAGAAGGGGTTTGGATTGAGGACCAACGTTTTGGACGACAATTTAAGGCCAATTCAATTACTTGTGTCGCTCCTGCTTCAAAGGATGGTATTTATCTCTTTTTGAAGAGTAAGGTTATTCACGGTATCGGTGAAACCCTTGCAAAGGCAATCGTTGATCGTTTTGGTGAAGATACCATTCATATTTTGAATAACCGTCCAGACCGTTTGCGTGAAATTCCTAAAATCGGCCCAAAGAAGTGTGCGGAGATTATTAAATCGTGGAAAGAACAACGCCAATGTCGTGAGGTGATGATTTATCTCAACTCCCAAGGAATTGGGACTGCGATGGCGGGGCGCATTTGGCGTAGATATGGGTTGGATTCGATTGCGGTGGTGAAGCAAAATCCTTATCGATTAGCAGAAGAGGTGCGTGGAATTGGCTTCTTGACGGCCGATAAGATCGCCTTGCAGATGGGGATTGCTAAAGATGCAGAGATGCGAGCTCAGGCAGGACTCTTGCACTGTCTCAATCAAGCTGCCGAAGAGGCTGGGCATGTCTACTTACGGGAGAGCGAACTCTTTCTAAAGACGAATGAAGCATTGGAAATTCCCGTAGAACGACTCAAGGAGGCGTTGACTGCTGATGCTGAGCGTGGCGTGGTCACGCTTGAGGAGGATCGGGTCTATCTTGCGGGGCACTTTAGAGATGAAGCTGAGATTGCCCAACGCTTGGCGAAGTTGTTGAAAACCAAGAGCGCCTTCCCGCCGATTCAGGCAGATAAAGCGGTGGCATGGGCAGAGGCGAAGATGGGCATCTCTTTAGCTTCGGCACAGTGGGCAGCCTTGATGACTGCGCTTGAGAACAAGGTGTCAATTATCACAGGTGGACCTGGCGTTGGTAAAACCACCATTATTAAAGCGCTCGCCTCTGTCTATCATCGCCGAAAACTCAGAGTCTTTTTGGCTGCACCTACAGGACGCGCTGCCAAGCGTATGACCGAAAGCACAGGATTTGCCGCGACAACGATTCATCGATTGTTGAAATTCCAACCCCAAACGCGCAAGTTTTTGTATGATTTAGACAATCGCTTGCAAGGTGATGTTTTCATCTTAGATGAAAGTTCAATGTTGGATGCGGCACTGACGCGCTCCTTTTTGAATGCACTGCCTGATACTGCTGTATTGATTTTTGTAGGCGATACGGATCAGTTGCCGAGTGTGGGCGCAGGAAATGTGTTGGCCGATATGATTGCTTCTGGCATGATCCCGTGTCGACACTTAACCACGATTTTCCGACAGGATGCCTCTGGTCTGATTGTTCGGAATGCTCACCATGTCAATCGTGGAGAGCCTTTTGAAAAGCCAGTGCCGGGGGATGAGAGCGACTTCTACTTTATGGAGGCGCAAGACCCGCAGAAGATTCAAGAGATGCTCTTGAAAATGATGACTCAGCGGATTCCTGCAAAATTTAAGTTTGATCCGCTTTATGATGTGCAGGTGCTTACGCCGATGCGCCGTGGAGAGTTGGGAACCGATCGCTTAAATGCGATTATTCAACAGCAAATGAATCCCAACGGTGAAACGCTTTGGCGCGGGAGTACGCCCTTCCGTAAAGGCGATCGCGTTATGCAAATCGCCAATAACTATGATAAGGATGTTTTCAATGGCGATATCGGCTTTGTGGCACTTGTCAAAGAAGAAGATCGGAGCGTGACCATTTGCTTTGATGGGCGCTATATTGATTATAAAGCAGATGAACTTGATGAACTGACTTTGGCGTATGCCACAAGTATTCACAAATCACAAGGAAGTGAATATCCTGCGGTAATTATTGTCCTGCACTCTCAACACTTTAAACTCTTGCGTAAGAATCTTCTCTACACAGCTATTACGCGAGGTAAGAAGTTAGTGGTTGTAATAGGTTCTTCAAAAGCTGTTTGGATTGCACTTCATGCAGAAGCAGACCTTCAACGTCAAACAACGCTTGCTGCTCGTTTGAAAACTGCGCTCTCTGTATAAGCGTGGGAATGAGGATTAAACAAAAGACGCACAGGCAAAGCGCTTGTGCGTCTTTTATTTGATAGGGCACCTGTGATTAGCGACGTACCATTAAAAGGACGGTGTAACCACGGCGGGTAAAGGTGCCAAGGGGATCAAAACCAGCCTTTGTCATAAGTTCTAAGGGCTTTTCTTCGCGTTTAGAAACAAAGGCTAAAAGACCACCTTTCTTTAAAAGACGTGCTGCCGTTTCAATAAAGAATTCCGCAATGCGCCAGTCGCCAAAGTAGGGCGGATTGGCTAAAAAGACGTCGTAACTGCCCGCACGACCTTCTCCATCAGCCGAGAAGATTAATTGCGATGCGTGCGGATAACGTTTGAGGTTCGCTTCCGCAGAATCATAGGCGCAACGGTTGGAGTCTTGATAATCAATTCGGAGAGCCTTTTCAGGGAAGGCTGTGGCTAAAAGAATGCCATCCATGCCGCAACCGCATCCCATATCCATAATGCGATCGCCTTTATCAAAGTCGACGTGTTCTGCCACAATTTCTGTGAGGGCTAAACCACCCATATCGGCTCGGCGGTGACAGAAGCATCCAGGCAGGGTTACGAGGGTAATAGGGTCGTGGCCTTTGAGTGAAACTTCAAAGCTCGCCATACGGGTGGCGCGTTCTTCAGGCGTAATTGGTTTCGCCAACGTGCCGCGAATGAGGGTCACGGTACCTTGACGCTGTACTGTAACATGGTCACAGTGTTTACGAAAACGCTTCAAGAAGGTCTCATTCACATCGTCTGCAGCAATAAGGAATTGGCGAGGGCCAACCGTTGATGGCGTGAAGAGTTGTTCCAGTGTTTCTAAATCGCGTTCTGCAGTGCCGTCACCGCGTGTCATTTGCCAGAAGACGATAGAGGCGTTTTGCGCAGTTTCGCTTAAATCTGTACGGGCAATGGCCTTTAAAAGAGATTCGGGTGCGCGATTTTCGCTAAGATTACGCGTGAGGGTTTTGAGTGTGTGAGCATCAAAGGTATGGACGGTAATGGCGCCTTGAAGCGCATCTCCACAAGTTAACCATGTCGCCATTGCAACAGCACCTGTACGTCCTCCTAAGAAAAGAGGAGAAGAAAGGGGCGTTTGCGCAGTCTTTAAGGCGGGTAAGCAGTTGATTAACGTGATTTCTGTGGGATTTAAGCCACTGCGCGAAACAACGCGGAGCGTCTTGTCAAGCAAGAGTTCTTTGCGCGCGTGAGGGTGTCGCGTTAAGGAGATGGTAAGCATAGCGTGTCCTTTTCTAAAAGAGGTTAGTCGTTGATTTCGTCTTCATCGGCATGCACAACGGTCGCATTGGTCTTAAAGTAAGTGGCGAGAATCTTTTGGACTACAGGACCTGCATCACGTCCGCCACCAATGCCGTTATCGAGCATAACGCATACAACAATCTCGGGGTTCTCTGCTGGCGCAAAGGCGGTGCACCAAACGTGCTTACGACGTACACCATGGTCCATGTATTCTGCGGTACCAGTCTTACCTGCGACAGAAACATCATCAACTTGCATGGTTTGACCTGTACCCGCACGTACGGTCATTTTCATGCCTTCAATGACTTCAGTGAGGGCTCGTTGAGGCCAAGAAATCATACGTACGAGTTCGCCATCGGGATTGCCCGCAGTTGTTAAACGCGGACGGAAGAGCTTGCCGCGCATCGCAATTGCACTCGTAGCGCGAGCCATTTGGAGCGGTGTTGTGGTGATAGCGCCTTGACCAATGGCACATTGTGCAGTATCAACAGGATTCCACTTGGTCTTGTAACGGCGAAGTTTCCACTCGGGTGTAGGCATAAAGCCATCTGCTTCAGCTGGAAGGTCAATACCCGTGAGTTCTCCAAACCCAACGGCTCGTGAAATGTTCAGAATGGCTTCAATACCGATTTGAGTGCCCATTGTGCAGAAGTAGGGGTTGCAAGAACGCATAATTGCTTGGCGTAAATCAAGCTCTCCGTGCCCCCAACGTTGCGCGCAACGCAGTCTGCAGTTGTAGTCTGTATAGATCCCTGTGCAATCGTAGAGCGTATCAGGATCGTGGCCGAGTTCTTGTCCAGCGATGGCAACGAAGGGCTTAAAAACCGATCCCGGAGCATATTGAGCTTGAATCGCACGGTTGATGAAGGGAAGCCCAGGGGCTTCATTGAGGCGGGCGATGGTTGCACCCGCATGGGGCGGAATCATCGCATTTAGGTCATAGCCAGGCGCGGAGGCCAAGGCAAGCACATCGCCATTGCGCGGGTCTAAGACAACCGCTGCACCGGGGCGTCCCGCAAGCGCAGATTCAGCCACACGTTGCAAACGCACATCCAAGGTGGTGGTGAGGTCTTTTCCAGGAATTGCCTCTTCACAGACCCAACGTTCACGCGTGTAACCACGTGAGTCAACGCGTAAATTTTCCTCGCCACTTTTGCCTGCGAGCAGGGCATCATAACGCGATTCAAGCCCCGATCGACCGCGTAATTCGGGCAGGCGATAGTTCCATCGGCGTCCACTATTGGTGTAGTTAGAGAGCTTATTGCCAGGCGCGCCAACATAACCAATGACATGAGCTGCGAGGGCGCCATTGGGATAGATGCGCTTGGGCATCGGAATTACCGTTACACCAGGGAGTTCTTCGGCCCATTCAGAGAGGTAGGCGATGGTGCGGTAGTCAACATCTTGCCACACAATTAAGGGCATGGGCAAACTTGTGCGAATGTGGTGTGCCACCTGTTCGGGAGTGACAGTGCGCGAGAGCCCTAAACGCGTGGCGAGTTGGTCAATAAGAGCATCCGCTGCCATCGTGGTGTAACGCCCTTCAGAACGCAATTCTTCACAGTAGAGCGCTACGGCATAGGCAGGGCGATTATCGGCAAGGATTTCTCCATTACGATCTAAAATACGACCGCGGAGCCCTGGGATTTCAACATAACGGAAGCTTTGCGCTGATTGAGCGGCACCATAACGCGGGCTGTCTAAAACTTGTACATTCCAAAGACGCCAAGCTAAAAGCGCAAATCCTAAAAGGAAAAGCCCACTTAGCAACCATAATCGCCAAGCACGAATTAAGGTTTGTGGTACAAACTTCTCAACATTCATCTTCGCGTAAATCCTGCGGGCTTGGAATAAAAATGCGGAATTCTGTATGGTGTGCTACTGCAAAGACGGCACTTCCACCTAAAGCGCCCACTGCGGGTAAAAGGATTAAATTGACCAACGAGGGCATTAACGGCATAGCGTCAGGTAACGTGGGCCAGAGAAAGGCGTAAATCCACAACCATAAATGTAAGAGGGGTAACAAGGCTACACCATATAACAAACCGTGATATGGTGAAGGGTGGATTGGGAGAATATCGCGAAAATAGCGAACGCCCCACCACAGTAAAAGGAAGAAGGTAACGCAAGCTCCCGCGGGCACTTGCCACGCACATTCACAAAGAATAGCTGCCCAAATAGTGGGCCATAAACTCTGACGTAACGGACGTGTTAAAATCCAGTAGAGTGTCCACAAGGGCACAATGAGCAATTGAATAACGGGCGTTTGTGGTAAAAACGAGACGCTTAAAGCCGTTAACAGAACGGGAAGCACAAACAACCAAATCGTAGCCCAAAAACGCTCAGCGTTCATAGTTCGGACGTTCCTCTTGGTGTTTGGCGCGTGTGAGTACAAAGACCGTTTTGAGGGTCGTTGGGTCTACAGCAGGCTCAACGAGCACCTCTGAAAGTAAGTCTGCTGGATTTTCGCGACGTTCAATAACGGTGCCGATTTTGAGACCGCGTGGGAAAAGCCCGCCACTTCCTTCGGTGAAGAGGGTTTGACCTGGTTTTAATACCACATTGCGGGCAATAAAACGCATGGAGAGCGGTGCAACCGAATAGAGTAGGGGCTCATCTTTGTTTGTGCCGTAATCTACGCCTTGTGCGCCTTGAACAATGCCTTTCGCGCCGCCAGGAACATCTGCAGCCACTCGACACGCAGGGTCTGAGAGCAAAATGACTTCGCTTTTGTGGAGTGTTACCTTTTCGCCAATACGTCCAACTAATCCTTCGGGTACAAGTACCGTGTCACCAGGAGCGATTCCTTTCAAGGAGCCTGCGCCAATTTCCAACTTCGGCCACACACCTAAGCCGCCACCATGCGACCAAACAGGTGCCGCAACAACGGTGTTGGGTTGGCGGTCACGCCATCCAAGGACTTCACGAAGGTGATTGTTTTCACGGACGATCTCTTCAGAAGCCTGCAACATAACGCGTAAACGTTCAATTTCAATCGTTGCAGATTCGCGCATCGGGCCATCACAGAGACCACGCCAAGCGGCAGTAAAACGGGCAGAAACATGGCTACTAGCCCATTCCATAATACGTTGGAAAGGATAGGAGACTTCTGCACAAAGCGCACGCACATGGCTATTCGCCCCAATAAAGGCGATGATTGCGATGGCAATGAGGAAATAGGGAAAGAAGCGACGACGCATAGCGTGCGATTTTGGAAACGAAGCCCCGGAAGTTTAAAGGGAAACTTCAAGGGCGGTGAAGAGCGGAAAGGGGTAAAACAAAATGGCTTTGCGGGGGTGCCACAAAGCCATCAGTTGTCGTTTTAGTCTTGATGGACGATGTGTGCCTTATAGAAGTCCAATTCATCCAACACGCGTCCGGTGCCGTTGGCCACGCCTGAGAGCGGGTCATCCGCCACAATGACTGGGAGGCCCGTTTGCGCTGCGATTAAGCGATCAAGACCACGCAAAAGTGCGGAACCACCAGAGAGCACAATGCCGCGGTCCACAAGGTCACTTGCTAATTCAGGCTTAGCATCGTTCAAGATGGTACGGACAGCATCAACAATCTGTGTGACAGGATCCTTGAGGGCGCCACGAATTTCTTCAGAGCCTACGAGCAAGGTCTTCGGCAAACCTGCCACCAAGTCACGGCCACGCACTTCCATGCTCATTTCGTCCTTCAAAGGATAAGCAGAGCCGATCGACACCTTGATGTTTTCGGCCATACGTTCACCGATGAGGAGGTTGTAAACCTTGCGCATGTAGTTGATGATGCATTCATCCATCGTGTCACCACCCACGCGGACGCTCTTTGCCTGAGCAATACCAGCCAAGGAGATGAGTGCGACTTCGCAAGTACCACCACCGATATCCACAATCAAGTTACCAGCAGGTTCTGCCACAGGGAGGCCCACGCCGATTGCAGCAGCCATAGGTTCTTCAATCAATGTGACATCGCGAGCACCAGCGTGCGTAGCTGCTTCACGAACAGCGCGACGTTCCACTTCGGTGATTTCAGAAGGGGTTGCAATCACAACGCGCGGACGCAAGAACTGCATCATCTTGTGGCCACGCGCCTTTGAGATGAAGTAACGAATCATCGCTTCGGTAATGTCAAAGTCTGCAATCACACCCGACTTCATCGGACGCACAGCAACAATGTTACCAGGCGTACGACCGAGCATGCGCTTTGCTTCAGCACCGACGGCGAGAATCTTCTTGGTGCCTTGCTGCATAGCAACCACGGAGGGCTCACGAATAACAACACCCTGACCCTTGATGAACACCAACGTATTTGCGGTGCCAAGGTCAATGCCAATGTCGCAAGAAAGAGCGCCCATTAATTTCTTGAAAATGCCGAGCATAAAAACTCCTTAAACAATGAAAATCACATATAAAATAGCATAACTTGCGTAGTTTCCGCAACTTATCATTAATACGCGCGAGAGAGAAGGTGAATTACGTAAAGGCCTTTAAACTGCAAAAGTAATTGATTTATCAATGAGATATGCGTGTGAGTTTTAGGGAATTGTTAGCTGTTAACAGAAAAGCAGTTGAAGGCGATTTTCACAAAACCGCGTCAATTGATAAATCCCCATAAAGCGTTGCTAAAAGGTGAAATTCAAATCGTGATGCCACGGTGTTGAGGATTATGGCGTGGGTGAATCGCTTCTAAGAATCACGCTTTTGGATTAAGCGATTCCAAGGGCTTGTGCCTTTTCTTCCACTTCACAATACTGTTCAAAGGCGGTTTCAAGTTGGGCTTCTGCAGTTGCGAGTTGAGCCGAAAGGGTCGCGTAATCAGCATTAGGAGCCGCGAGTTGCTCATTGAGGCTGGCGACGAGTTGTTCCAAGCGGTCAATTTCTGCGGGCAAAGTCTTGAGCAACTGCTGTTCCTTGTAGGAAAGTCGTGTAGCGGCATTGTCGCGTTTGGGTTTTACCGGCGCCTTTTCTTGCGGCGCTTCAACCTTTGTTGCAGCGGCTTCTTGACGTGCTTTTGCGGTCTGCCAATCGGAGTAACCGCCAGGGTACATCGTTGCCTTGCCGTCTTCAATGACAATGACTGAGGTGGCGACGCGGTCAATGAATTCGCGGTCATGCGACACCAAGAGAAGGGTGCCCTTCATATTGGCGAGTTCTTCTTCTAAGAGCTCCAAGGTTTCCACATCAAGGTCATTGGTAGGTTCGTCCATGATGAGGAGATTACCAGGGTTAAGGAAGAGGCGTGCCAAGAGGAGACGTGCGCGTTCACCGCCACTGAGTGCTTTTACAGGTGTGCGAGCGCGTTCAGGTGTGAACAAAAAGTCGCCTAAATAACCGAAAATGTGCTTGCGAACACCGCCAACGGTCACGAATTCCTTACCTTCTGCCACATTTTCAACAACGGTAGCCTCTAAGTCTAATGCCCCGCGAAGTTGGTCAAAGAAGGCGGGTTGTACATTTGCCCCAATCTTTTGTGTGCCGCTTTGGGGGGTGAGTTGGCCTAAGAGCAATTTCAAGAGCGTGGTTTTACCTGCGCCATTTTCGCCCAAAATACCGATGCGTTCGCCGCGTAAAATACGAAGTGAAACGTCTTTCAAGAGGGGTTTTTCGGGTGTGTACCCAAAAGAAACGCCTTCGCATTTATAGACGATATCACCAGTGCGTCCACCTTCTGATGAGAGGTTTAAGGTGGCAGTATCGCTCTGGGTGCGGCGTTGCGCAAATTCTTGACGTAATTTCATCAATGCGGCAACGCGTCCTTCATTGCGACAAGTACGTGCTTTCACCCCTTTACGCAACCACGCTTCTTCTTCGGAGAGCTTTTTGGACTTGCGTTCCCAATACACTGCTTCATCGGCCAAAAGTTCGGCTTTGCGACGCAAAAAGGTCGTGTAGTCGCAATCCCAACCCGAAAGAATGCCGCGATCAAGATCAAAGACGGTCTTTGCAACAGCCTTCAAAAAGGCGCGATCGTGCGTGATGAAGAGGCACGCAAACGGCGCCGTGGCGAGGAATTGTTCCAACCATTGAATTGAAGCGATATCAAGGTGGTTGGTAGGTTCATCTAAAAGCAAGAGGTGAGGCTCAATGGCGAGTGCACATCCTAAGAGTACACGACGACGCAAACCGCCTGAAAGGGCGTTAAATTCAGCCTCCAAGGGGAGGGAGAGGCGGGTGGCAATGGCGTGAGCGACATGGGTACGCGTTTCGTCATTTACGGCCTGGCAGAGGATTTCCTCTACTGTTCCAGGGCGGTCTGCAGGCACATCTTGCGGTAGGTAAGCCACACGAACAGAGGTATCACGGATAATTTCACCGGAATCTGGTGGAATTAACCCTGCAATGACCTTTAAAAGGGTGGACTTACCCTCACCATTACGCCCTGTAATACAAGCGCGTGCATTGGGTTCAATGGAGAGCGAGAGGTCGGAAAGCACGGGTGCATTTCCGAATCCTACCGTGATGTTGTGCAACGTAATTAACGCCATGCTGAATCCTTCTCCCGCACGTACGTACGCGCTTTCGCACATCCGCACGAGCGCGCGCCTACTTAGTTGTTGGCAACGGTTGTTTCGCCGTTTTGAGCCTTTTCACTCTTTTCGAGGAAGACTAAGACGCGTAAGAGTTCGGAGACGCCCCAAGCCTGAGCGCCAGTGCCGCAAGGTTCGTGTGGGGCATTTCCTTGGACACATTCTGGCAACTGTGTAACGCAGTCGGTATTGACCAAGAACTCGGCCGAAGCCAAGAGTGCCTTTGCTGCACGGCGAGCGTCTTCACCATAGGTGAGGAAGAGCGCTTCAGCATACAAGGGGAAGGGGAAGGTCCAGCCTGTACCATTATGGTAAGCGGGCTTACGACGCGTATCTTCATCGCCTTCATAGCGACCCCAGTAGGGACGATGCGGGTCGTTGAGCAAGACGCCATCGCGATAAATGGGCAATGCGCGACGCACAGGGCGGTCAGCAAGCGTACGAATCGCACCTGGCGAAAGCAGGCATTCGGTTGCATTCAAGACAGAGATTGCGAGATTGCGATTGCTCTTGAGGAGGCCCAAAGTCACAGCGTAGAGCTGGTTCGGGCGAATCGCATCATCGGGATCTGCATGACGTGCACCAACGCCAGGCTCAGCGTAGAGGCAGTCGGAGAGGCCGCCATTGGGCAAGGGGAAGAGTTCGGCGAAGTTACGACGCACCTTGGAGGCCAAACGCTTCCACTTCGGAGCGACTTCACGACCCAAAAGGTCAAGCAAACGCACCCAAAGCGCCTGGATTTCCACCGAATAACCATTACGCGGTGTGCCAGCAGGATAGTTGGTATCCATCCATGTGTAGTGGTGCGGTGCCCAAATTAAGCCAGTTTCAGGGTCAGCCTTAATGCCATTAACGGTGCCCTTTACGTAGTTTTCAGCAATGCTGATGAGGATGTCGCGCAAGGTACGCCCCTTACCACAGGGGTGCGAGAGCACCTTCTCTGCACCATGGGTGGCGATGGCATCATCGACAATTACAGCAAACCACAAGGGCGCGTCTACCGTTTCGCGGTTGGCATCGTCTTCACCACGAATCATATTCGGGATGGTACCACCCTTTTCAAAACGGCCAAATTCAGTCAAGGTGTCAAAGACGGTCTCCCAATCTTCTGCAGCGACAACGCCACGCAAGAAGATGAGCGTGTCGCGTCCCCAGTCCAAGAACCACGGATAACCAGCAATCACAGTCTTGTGTGCATCGCGACGCACAATGTAGTTGCGGATTGCCTGAGCCATACCTTCGCGAAGGGAGATTGGAGCAGAGGGCAGGGTGCGCGAGAGTGCCGGAATGCGCGGTGCACGCGTTGAGGGTACACCTGCGGTCAAAATGGCTTCATCGCCACGGTTCAATTCAATGTGGAACCAACCTGGACTCCAGAGATCGCTTGCGGCTTCTTGACCACGTGCGGCTTCTTCGGGGTGGCCAACGCTATAAGTCCACTCGGCTTCAGGATTCCAATCGCCCTTCGGCAACACCATAGAGAGTTCTACGCCGGGTTCTGGACGGAAGCCAAAGCCATTCGGAAGGTTGACAATCGCCTTGGGCCATGCGGTTTCAGGGCCTGTGTAAGCCTTGGTCTTGCAATGGAAGTTACGCCATTCAATATCTGGACGAAGAATCAAGCCTACCGAAACATCGGGATCACGCCACGGCTTGGAGGCCTTGTCGCGACGGAAACGCAAGACAACGCGGTTGCTACCAGGTTCAAGGGCTACGCGCAATGCGATAGGTACACGGCGACCCATACCGCAAGGTGCAGCGAACTTCCATTCTGCGGCAGAACCATCGGGTGCCACAGTAACGTGTTCTAAGCAGGGGCCTGCGAGCGGCGTGCTATAGCCATTGCAGACAATCCAAGCGCGGCAACGTGTGAAGAAGACCTGACGGTCATCGGGTACCGAGGCGTGACGATTGAGCGCTAAGAGGCAGTCATACTGCGAGCGAATATCACCCCACTTGAGGCGAATCTGACCCATTGCGCCTGTGCCATTGGTCAAGAGGAGGCGGGCATCGCCTAAGGCCTTGACGTCTAAGCCAGAGAAACGGCGACGCAAGAGACCTGCGTGGACGCCTTCTGCCAAGGCGAAGATTGAGGAGGTGTGGTTTTCCACTGCGCTAGGCGTGTAGATTTCGGTCGTCAACGTCAGCTTTTCGGTGCGACGCGGTTCGTGGGCAATCGGCGAGTAGGTGCGGTAGACGGGCAACATAATACCGTAGCCACCGTCAGCCATTGCAATTGCACGTCCTTCGCTCACGACATCCCCTGCAGGGTTGCGCAACTGCGCACGGAAGGGCATGGGCGAGGAGATGTAGAGGAGCTTACCCGGGGGCACCATCACATCACGATGCAAATCTTCGGGTAGACGCATGGTAATGGCACGTGGCAAGCCAGACTTGGTCTGCGTGAAGGCCACTGGGTCTGCGATAAAGCGTGCGGCCAATTCTTCGGCGCTTTCCTTTTCGGGAATCGGTTCATCCAACCACGTCAAGGTGCGCATGGCCATTACGCTACGGAGGCGCTGCAACATGCCATGCACGGGTGAAGCACCACGCTGACGCATTGCTGCTTCAATAGCGGTAAGGTCGGCAGGATTGGCGCTCAAACAGCAGACTTGGCCGGGGGCGAGTTGCACACCTTCGGGATTCAAGACGATGGAGTGACCGCTCATCAAGTCGTAGGCGACGCGATCTGGGAAATAGGTGCCGCAGTAAGAGACCGTCTGACACTGCTGCCAATCAAGGTTGGCGAGAATCAAGAGCGGTGCGTGGCCTTGACGACGGCGGAGAATTGCCAAAACGTTGCCGCCGCCGTGCTGGAGCTGTTGTAACGATGTCGCCGAGCCAAAGAGCGGGTGCGTGCGTAAGATAGCGTTCAAACGACGAATGAGGCCGCAAGCATTGTCAGCAGCACCCCAATTGAGACCACCGCAACCGTGGACGTCGATCTTTTCCTGTGCGAACCATTCCACGCCAGCAGTGATGCCAAAGGAGCCTTGCTGAGAGAGGAGGGCAGAGAGGGCCAAACGCAGACGTGACCAAGTGGGCGAAATCGCTGCAAGGCGGTTGTTATCGTGCGTTTCTGCAAAGTGTACCAAGGGGCCACGCTGTTCCGAAAGACGGAGCATTTCGGGCAACATCGCTTCAAAGGCCGAGCGATCGTAGGTCTGGAACATCTCAGAGTAAGCCCAGTCAAGCCCCGAGGACCCAATCAAGGCCTCGGTGGTATCCATCGGCCCACCCAAGCCTTCCAAAAGGAAGACGGTGTCAGGATATTCACGACGCACGAGCGCGACAATCACGTCCCATGCTGCCTTCGGAATCATATAGCCCGCGTCACAACGGAAACCGTCCACGCCTTGGCGGCACCAATAAAGGAAGACGTCGGCAATGGCACGACGTAATTCGGGCTTTGAGTAGTCGAGTTCAACCAAGTCTTCCCATGTCACGCCCCAAGCGCCAGGGGAGTGGAAAGAACCGTCCACATTCTTGCGATACCACTCAGGATGGTGAATCTGGAAGGTGGCCGCCCACCCTGTGTGGTTGGCAGGCAAGTCCATAAAGAGCGAGGCGCCACGTGCATGCACAGCACCAATGAGTTCGTGGAATTGGTCCAACGGCGTCGCCGAGGTGTCAAATTCGGCCAGGGCAGGGTCAATATCCAAGAAGTCGCGACCCGCAAAGGGCGACCCAAAACGGCCCATACGCGCAAAGGTCGTCGGGGTTGGGTGAATCGGCAAAAGGAGAAGCCCGCGGAACCCAAGATCCACGCAAATGTGGTCCAAATGACGAATCAACTGACGGAAAGTGCCGCTCGGCGGGATCACTGTGTAACCCGCCTGATCAAGCGCAACTTCTTCCTTCGCGTAAGTCGTCGGTGCAAAGGAGGAGGAACGCGTTGCAGACGCAAACTGACGCACAAATGCAGCGTAAATCATGTTGCCAGCTGCCGTATGTGCAGGAGCCACCTTGATAATGGTGTTGCCCGCGCCTTCGGTCCAGATGGGTTTCGGGTCGTCATCGCGCAAGAAACAAGCCTTACCTTCGAAGATGCCCACTTCCAACAACGGGATTTTGACCGTCCAAACGCCTTTTCCTTCAGCCTTCATCGGGATGTCATGCCAATCGTCGCCACTGATGAGGCGATTTTCATCAACATGCGCCAAGACTTCCGCTTGATGGATTGCGGCCGCACCCAAATTCGTGCGGAAAATCATCGTACCACGACCAAGGGGCTTCGTGGGTGCATAAACCTTAACTTCGAGGGTGTCGCCGACCCATTTGAGTAACTTTTCACCAGCGGCAGGCTCTTGTTTCATAGGGCTAAAATCCTTAAGCATAACCAAAATTAAACCATCTCAAGTGAGGCTTTTTCTTTGACCTCGTTTCATCTACATTAATTGAGACGCGCACAGTATACCATATTTAATAGACGCGTGTCGCACGTGTGTTACAATTTTAAAGTCGTTTTTAATCCTTTTAATGCCTTTTCCCGTTTAAAAGGAAGGTGTGTCAGAGGAATTGTGCGTGCTTGCTCAATAGACTGCTACTTTCTTCAAAAATAACGCATTTTTAGGTGTTTTTGAAAACAAGCCTTTTTGAGGTCCAAAACAACCCTTTTTAACTTTCAATAAGGCTTGTTTTCAACTTCAAAAGAGGTTGTTTTGTTTTGGAGCAAAAATACGGGTTAACGATAGTGTAGTGTAGTGGGAGGCGTGTCAGTAGACCGCATGGCGGTCGTCCGTTCATCGGATGCGCTGCATCCGTGGTTGCCTCATCCCAGTTGAGACCACAAAAAAGGGAGTTTTTTGGGGGAGAAAAATGACGCGAAAAGGGGGGCTTTTGAGGTGTTTACTTTAGTAGATGCTAAAATTTTTTACGTTGCGCAGAGGTCACTTTGGGGAGTGAAAAGAGATTGAAATAACAGCACTTATGAGGTGTTGTGTTTATTTTTTTTGCGTGATATTTCCCCTTTAGGGGGGAATCTTTGGTTGACTTTGGTTTTCTTTTTTTATAAAGTGGTATTGATGTCGAGGTTTGCCCCTCGAATCCCATTTTGAAAGGTGCAAGTAAATGAAAAAGTATACAAAACAGTGGATGACGTTGATGGCGTTAATGCTATTGACTACGTCAAGTTACGCAGGTGATGCGGAAGCGCGCGAAATGCGTTATTCGTATAGTGCGACGCGTGGGGCATGGCCCGCAAGCGAAACGGCAGAAGAAAAGGCTACGCCGCGCTATGTACAGACGCCGCCGGCTCTTACAGATTTGCAGACGCTGGAAGCGATGAAGGCAACGATTGCAGATTCGAACAATTCGAAGAAGTATATCGCGGTGCTCTTCACGGGTTGGGACTGGTGTGAACGTGGTAGCCAGTTGCTCGTCGAGTGGCGTAAGGGCCTTGGGGATGCTTTTGTGACCACGGTTTATGATTGGCCAGAAATGGACTACGTGATTACCGAAGAAGGTGAAAACCAGGGTGTGAACGTTTCTTCGCGTTCGCGTGCGAATGCTTACGCGGGCTCGCTTCACCTCGCGCAGAGCGCTTCTTCGCGCGCACACTCGTGGCCGTTGATTGGTCTCTACGATGGCGAAGGCAAGATGTTTGCTTTGGAGCGTAGCGTGTCGTATATGAGTCAGGACGAATTGCAGGCTTTGGTGGCTGATCGCGCTACAAATTATGAAGCTTATTTGACCAAGAAGAACGCAATTAGTAGCGTCACGGCTGACACCCTGGCAACTGCTGCCGCCAATGGCGAGATGGGCATGCAGGTGGTGGATAGCGTGATTCAAGATGCTGGCGGTCGCACCATTACGCTGGACATCTACAAAGCTGCGCTCTTGGCTGAGGCTTTGGTTGAACTCGAAAAGAATGTCTATAGCTTGGAATATATGAACTTTGCAGCGGCACGTGGGGCCGATTTTAGTCAGATCGCTGCATGGGACCCTCAGGATGTCTCTGGCGCAATGCGTCGTGTGAAGATTAATAATCTCTATGGCACGGCAGAAAAGTTCCGCGTGGCGATGAGTGACGAACGCAAGGCCGCGCTCGCTAATTTGGTGGATAATACGCGCCTTGTAAAGTATTCGGATAATGAATATCAGCAGGCTTTGCTCTGCGGTTTTAACCTTTATAAGCAGAATGGCGACATGACTACGGCGGAAGTGTACGCCCGTAAGGCCATTGAGGTGAATCCGTCCTCTTTCTGGGGTGAAGGTGCTCGTGGCCAACTCCTCATGCGCGGCATTGGCCCTGTGACTATCGGTTTCGGTTGGAAGAATTACAACTTGTATGCACCTACTGCAAAGACGGGCGCTGATAACGCTGGCTCCGTCACTGCAGAAGAGATGATGGCCCAGGATGGCCATACCTTTAATAATACAACGGACTCTCACGGTTATCGCTACTTCAAGTGGGTGATGCGCTATGGTAATGACTACTTTATTCACTACCAGGGTTGGCATAACTTCTTGATGAAGATGAATGGTGGTTATGAACTCTATGTCAATTCGGTGAAGATTTACATTGATACCGCTGAATTGGATGACCCGACGCAGGGTACCTTGATCTTCGATGGTACGCAGGCTACGGCAAATGCCAATGCACCGACCAATGGCGACGACATGGCCGCTTTTACGCCGCTGACTTATCCTGTCTCCGTCTGGGGTACTAATTACATCGATTTCAACTTCTACTTGCCGAAGGATATCAATAAGATCTTCCCGCTTCATGAAAAGGATTGGACGGGCAAGCCGAAGTATAACGATGTGGCTATCGTAATTGAAGGTTATACCGATGGTGGCCCGACGACCTACTCAAATGGTTACTTCTCGGTGAATCCCATTCAGAAGGCCACGGCATTGACGGCACCGAATGCTACGCAGATTGTGGTGGATGAAAACACGATGGCAATCTCGGACGTTTTGGATGCTCAGCGTGCGATTGTGGATGCGAAGACGCCTGGCGTGACGGTGGATGGTGAAGCGGTCGCTGATGCCGTGCAGGATCTCTTGACCCGCGAAACGCCAGATGCAGATTACATCAAGGCCTTGACGCGCGGTGCGCTCTTCTTCGAATATGAGTCGAATCGCGGTTATGCAGGTAAGATTTCTGAAGTGGCTGCACAGGATAAATACGGTGTGGACCTCTTAAATGCGTTGATGAAGGATCAACAGTGGATGACCGATCTCTTGGTTTCTGGTCCTTCTGGAAATGAAGTCGGTACGAAGGGTGGCGGTTCTCGTGGCGCACCTGCAGATATGATCCATCGTTTGGCGCTTTTGTGGCGTGTTGATCAGATTTACACAACGACGAAGGGTACCACGCGTCGCGGTTCGATTGCCGCTGATGCAGGCGAGGAGGGGCATGACCCCTTGCTTCGTCGTATGGCAACGGTAGGGGCACTGAATGCCGCTCCGATTGGCAATGGTAACCTCGGTCAGACGCACTGGATTTATCGTGATAAGTTGGAACGTGGCGAAATCCACGGTGACTTCTTGACGCAGTCGGCTGCGCAGATGCGTTATTCTCTGAATCCGCAGGCATTCCATGTCTTAGATGTGGAACATGCGGTGAAGACGGGTAGCACGCGTATTGACTGGATTAATGGTACCGCATGGCAGACAAGTTACTTGACTAACAACTTCTTCGGTGACTCCATCTTCGGTAGCGATTACTACAAGGCATGGGGCTCTACCGTATTGCCGGGCACAGGGTTGGGTCGTGAAATTGGCGCTGTGTGCGGTGGTATTTCGCACTATGGTGTGCTCGCTGCGAATGCAACGGGGCGCCGTTCGGTGACGGGTGGTCAGCCGGGTCACTGCGCTGCAGCACATCGTTCTTTCGATGGTACATTCTGGGAAATCGACTCAAACGTGGGTGCACCGACGGGCAACCACTTCCCGCTCTGGCAAAACTACTCTTACTACTCCATTGAATATTACGATGACATGTGGGACGATCCGCGTACGCTCGTGGGTTATCGTCTCTTGTGGGCAGCTCGCCTGCGTGCCATCTCTTATGGTGATACCGATCCGGGTGTAGAAGCGCTCTATTTGCGCGCAATGACCTACGCACCGCTCTGTTATCAAGCCATTATTGAATATGCCGAATTCTTGAAGGCGCACTATCCAAAGGATGCTGACCGTTGGCTCGTCTGGGCTGAAGGGGTGACTTATGGCTTGTGGCGTTATCCGTCGATTGGTTGGAATTTGCTCAACAACAATATTCCTGCACCTTTGAAGGCTCAGTATGGCGAATTGGGCGCCTTGGCCGCCTTTAAGCAGTTCCACGTGCGCATGCACGATTCGAATCGTAAGACGCGTGAATCATACAACTATCAGCAGTATGTGATTGATCCGCAGACGGGTTACTTCAACGAAACCAATATGATTTCGCTCGCTGCAACGGCGCTTGACGCACGTTATGGAACGGCTCGCTTTAATAACTTGGTGAACTGGGGCAATAGTTACTATTCTGCAGGCTCCTCGGCTTACACGACCTATCAGACGATGTTGCAGTCGGTCTATGAAGACAATGGCAACCCCCTCGGCGTGAAGGCAACCTGTTTGGAAGCTTTGATGGATGCATCGAAGAATGGTAACCGTGTCTCCTTTAATGAAATGAGCGCGCTCTACGTGAACCTCTTCCAAGATGCAAAGACCTATCCAACGCTCTCTGAAGAAACGCCTCCGTATGATTATCCGATGGTCTCTGCTGACGGTGCGGTGACCTTGAGTTCGTATCCCGACTTGAATCTCACAGGTACGGTGGATGATTTGCATGCATCGGCTCAGGATTTCTGTCACGCGAAGTGCGTGATTGATAATGCAGCATTCGGCACCTATAGCGTGGCAACCCAACCCCAGACCGATGACCCGTGGGTCATGGTGCAACTCCCAGGTGATGCTGAAATCTTTGGCATCGTCGTGCAGAATGCTGAAGGCTCCTTGCCATTGGTCGTTGAAATCTCCGCTGACGCTCAGACGTGGACCACCCTCGTGGCAGGTCGTACCGTCGGGGCAGGGGAAAAGCTCAATGTGCCCTTCAATGGCTCTACCATTTCGAAGTATGTCCGTGTGCGTTATTCCAATACCACCGGTGGTGAAGTTCGCCTGAAACTGAATAAGATTCAGGTCTTCGCGAAGAAACGTTACTAAGAGAGAAAGGAGGATATGACTATGAAAATGACCAAGCTCTTCTCTCTTCTCGCAACCCTCGTTTGCGCGACCTCTTTATCTGCAGCAACCTTGCAGAGCCTTGTGACCAATGCACACAAGGATGGCGATATCATCGTGGTGCCCAATGACACCTACGAACCCTCTAACTTGCGCACAGAAACGCGTAAACTCACCTTCCGTGCTGAAACCGATGGCGGTGTCATCATTGATGGTGGCAGCACGGCACGATGCGTGGACCTCTCTGACACCATTACCTTGGAAGGTTTTGTCCTCCAGAATGGTAAGGCAGATCGCGGTGGTGGTGTGCGTGGCGGTACGATTATTCGTACGACGATCCAGAACTGTTCGGCAACCTTCGGTGGTGGTTCGTATCAGACGCGTGCTTATG
>JAZRAG010000129.1:0-1529 GCA_045634445.1 Candidatus Spyradenecus sp.
CACCTGATAGGATTTTCCGGAACCATAGCCACCGACCAGTAAGAATGTCTCATAGTCCCAATTGAAAATGAAATCCTCGAATGCAGGTGCCACCTTCTTTTCAATTACCAACGCTAATCATCCTCCCAATCATCAGGCCAATAATCAACGCTGTCCTTATCCACTACCACTTCATCTTTTGCCTTGCGCTTTTTCTTTCGTTGCGCTTCTTTTTCCTCGTCCGTCATACCACGGACTGTTACCGATTTGTTGACCGACTCATCCAAGCCCGGTCTGGTTCCCGTCTCGTCGTTGCCAGCTCTTGTTACCACGATTGAAACCGTATCGTCTGACTCTAGCGTAATTCGCTGCTCGGGATTCTTGCACCACTTATCAGGTCTGCGATTGTATAGCCAACTCTGAATCGCATAAACGTTAGGCGCTTGCATGGATTCGGTCACTTCTTCACGTTCCTCGACCACAACGCCGCCCTTGATTACCGTAACAGTCTTGATTTCCTTTTTCTGGAAGCCTAGAGCGGCCTTTAGAAGCGCGTTCTCTACCTTGTAGTCTGTTACCTCGGAACCAGCGGCCAAAGCGTCTCTAACGGCCTTAGATTGCTTCTTAAGGGTATAGAAAGTCTGAGTGGATATACCCATCTTCTCTATGATTTCCTTCTGCGTGAACCCATCACGCGCCCAACCCTCAAGAAGGATTAAATTATCCTCACTCTCCCACTTTGCCAAAAGACGTGAACCAACTCTAGGTTGTGCCATTGATTCACCCCAACTTTAAACAGCAAAAGGCACCCCGAAAGGTGCCTTGCCGAACATTTGAATTGCCTTACCTCAGTCGTTCCAATACCAGTCTGACCTTTCACGCATCCTGAATGCGGGATTGTCCCAAACCTTATCAAGCACTCCATTGCGCTTTATCGTGGTCATTCCGTCGTAGAACTCAAACTCACGAAACGAACCAGCAAGCACAGCAGAATCGTAAATCTCAACCTTGGAACTTCCCTTACGACCGATACACAAAACCTCATCACCAGAATACACGTTTATTGCCGCATCCGTGATTTCATCGGATTCAATGTCAACGTCCACCGTTACCTTTGTGCCACGATACGTGAAAATGTCAAATGCCATGGTATCACCGACTCTCTGATTTAAATTTAACTCTCGTCCTCAATCATCTGCCAGTTCTTGAGGAACCTTGCGCGGATAACCTCATTGAAATCCGAATTCACCAAGGGCATCGGGTCTAGCAGGTCGAAGAACTCACCGAACAGAGCGTTCTTAAAGGCACGCTCAAGCGAAACCAACCCACCCCGGCACCCTTCGCGCAACTTTTTGGCTTCATCCTCGCTAAGCTTCCCTGCATGCTCACGGTCATACGAATTCTCAAGGCGGCACTTGTCTGCCCTCCACTGCTGGAAGATGCACAGAGCCGAATCATTGTCATGCAAAAGCGCACAGCACAGGCCATCAACCAGCTTCTTAAAGCGCTCCTTGTCCTCCTTGATGCAACGCTCGTCGCAATCCTCGGGA
>JAZRAG010000130.1:0-18255 GCA_045634445.1 Candidatus Spyradenecus sp.
GCACTTGGCTTAGATTTGCCACTTGTCGTGCGCATCATTGCCATGTCAGCAATTTTACTCGTGGGCCATGGTCTCAACCTTGCTATGGGCTCGCTCTCCATTCTTGTTCATGCCGTGCGTCTGAATACCTTGGAATTCTCCAATGCCAAGGGAATCACCTGGTCTGGACAATCTTACAACCCTTTTAAAAACACTCAACAATAAAGGAAACATTACACTATGGATACCGCACTTACCGTCGCAGGCGCAGTTGCCTGTCTCGCCCTCTCCGGCCTTGGCTCTGCTATTGGTACCGGCTTCGCTGCTGCAGGTGCAGTTGGCGCATGGAAGAAATGCTACGCACAGAACCGCCCCGCGCCGTTCTTGTTGCTCGCTTATGTGGGCGCTCCCATCACTCAGACCCTTTACGGGATGATCTTGATGTTCACCATGATCGGCACCAACGTGGTTGCTGGCGGTGGCATTGGCATGCTCATCCTTGGTATCTTTGCAGGCCTTGGTATCGGCATGTCTGCAATCTTCCAGGGTCGTGCAGGTGGCTGCGCAGCAGACGCACAGGGCGAAACTAGCCAGGGCTTCACCAACAACCTCGCTGCTCTCGGTATCGTTGAAACCACGGCAATCTTTGTCATGGTCTTCACCTTGATCGCTGTGGGCAAGCTTGCTGTTGCAGCCTAAACGAAAGCATACACTTATTCGTGATAAAACAGGCGCCTTCGCGCCTGTTTTATTTTTATTCATCTTTAATAAAAGAAAGAGCCTTAACGGTAGATATCAAATCTGATATCTTTAGCGTTGATGAATTTAGGTGCGCTGTCTGAGGTGGCTATAAACCATGACCGGGCGCGCCTAAATTCTTTGTATTTATGCATGCGATTTGACATTTTCGGTAGGATATGTGATAGTAGTGTCGGTCGGGCGTGAGTAGCCATCCGCTTGGTGTATTGCCACAAGCCTGACAGCCTCCGTGAGCGGATCGTTATCGAGCGGAGGCATTTTACCTCCTGTCATCACTGCTGTAATTTCTGTTAAGTCTGCATCTATATTGCCGTATTCGTCAAGTTTCGTAATGATGTCAATTCGTTCGCCCGACAAATCTTTACCAACAAAAATCACGCGATCCCTTTCGGGGTTTTTATCAAGTCGAGCACGGCAGTTTTCCTCAGCGATAATACTCTCGATGCGCATCATATTCTCTGCTTTTTGTGGAGACCACACGCGCGTATTGAATGTTGTCTTTTTAACTCTTTCGCCGCCATGCGTTACAGCGTGAATGCAATAGGTAGCCCAACTTTCACTCTTAGATAATCCGCGGTCAAGATTACGTTCGTCGGGAGTGAAGTAGACGTGTCGACCATCAGAGAGTGTGATAATCTTCTTCGAATATTCGTCAAAAAATACGCGTGCAGCGATTGCTATCTCAAGCTTTTCACTGTCGTCAGCAATCTTAATCAGCCCGTTCTCTGCGCCTTCGTCTACAAGTTTGGCAATATCATCTACAACAGTTTCTCTTGTAACGCCTTCAAACCACGCATCGACCTTTCTCTGCGCATCCTCGAGCGTGCCTACACTTAACCTTGCTACGCCTTGCTTGGTGATGCGGCGGGTTTGCTTGCGGTTGGTATTGGTGGCGTTGTGACTTGTTTCAGTTGATTGAGCACGATGGTTCATGGCGTTTTTTTGATAGTCTTGGATGGGGTGAATGGGAGTGTTTTTGAAAAAGGCTTGTTTTGAGAATCAAAAAAGCTTGTTTTGATGTTGAAAAAGGGTTGTTTTAAGGTTGAAAAAGGGTTGCTTTTAAAAAGCTTGATTTTTAAGGCTTTTGTGGGGGTGGCTGGGATAGGGCTCATGGAGGTGGTTTTTTGAAAAATAATGCTTGCATTGTGCTTATGGATTTGGTATCTTATACGCATTCCTTTTCGGGGGTATAGCTCAGTTGGTAGAGCGTTTGAATGGCATTCAAAAGGTCAGGGGTTCGACTCCCCTTACCTCCACCATAAAAAGGAAGTAACGCAGACGATAAAACATCGTCTCCAAACCCCAAAAGTTAATGAACTTGTATTAAGTTTCTTGAAGATCACACTGCGATGCGGTGTGTTTTTTGTTTATTGTTCGGCTTAGCCGCGTTTTTGGGGAATTTCTCTGAATAGGTGTGCTAAGATTTCTGTGAGTGGTTAGACGTTGACTAGAACGTTTTATTTTAGGTGTTGGTTATGTACGAGATGGATTTCTTTCCTGAGACGCAGATGCTTTTGGACGTAGCAATGGCGCGTGTGGGTGAGGCTGAGTTGGTGGAGGCATTAGAAGAGGGTGAGTCTCCTTTTTTGACGGCTTCGTTATCGGAATCGGTGGAATTACTTTATGAGACTGAGCGCGTAGGTGAGGGACTTGAGATTCGTCGCTTTGAGGTGTTGGTTCGTCCGTGGCGAAATATGAAGCCGAGGGATGTTTTTTTGGTGTCGCCTTTTTATCGTGTAGCGGATGACGAACCGATTTGGCATTCTGAAGTGTTGTTTACACCTGAGAGTGAAAGTGGGTTACCCTTTGTGGTGGCAAATGCGTGGCGGGATCGGGCGCTTTTTGAACATTATCGTTCGGGTGGACTTGCAAATTTGACGATTACGGGATTGGGCGTCTATTTGGAGTGTCGTAATGAACACTGTATTTTGTCGGGTACAGCGTGTCGGCAGGGTGAAGGATTGCCCGATGGATTTGATTTATCACACTTGCGTGCGTTGTCGGGGTGTGATTTAGAGGATGCGCCCGCGATGGCGGAGTTCTATTCGGTCGTGGAGGATGTTGATTTTGTGTATGTAGAGGGGGAACCCTGTTGGAAGTTAATGGTGTGGAGTGCGCCACCGAATCTGCCGAACGGTTTTTCGTGGCAATTATTGGTGCCAGAACACCGCATTAAGGATGATTACATCCCGCGCGTGGGGGATGCGATTGCGGGTAAGGCGGCATTATTTGGTTGGTTTTCGCCTTCGCTCCCTGAGAAACCGTTTACGCGGGCAACGATTCATTATCCAGAGGACGTATTCTTTGCAGCGGATGCTCCTGAAGCGGTTGAAGACGAACCTGAGCCAACGCCTACAGAAGACGTGGTGGAGGAGATGGAGGCGGTAAATCGGATGCTCTTGCCTCGCGGACTTGAACATTACCCGAGCGTGGAGAACTTTGGCGGAGGTTTGGAACCCAGCGTTGCAGAGGTTTATCCAACCTTTGTGACCTATGCAGAATATTTACGGCATAAACCCGATGAGTTGGAGGCGTTACCGCCTTTGACGCAAAAAGAGATGATTGCAATCTTGCGGCAGATTCCAGAGGTGAACCAACATCTGTTGTATTCGTTTGAGATTTTGATTGACCAGCTGAATGTATTACATGTCGCCAAAGCGCCTAGCACAGGTGAACGTCATTTGTGGTGCGCATGCCCTTCGCCGCGTCAGGCATCTGAACACTACACATCGTTATTAGTGGCGGTGGATGATACAGGGAAGGTGCTGCGTTATACGCTATTCTCGGGATATCAACCCCTTCCAGAGGAGCGCTTCTTACTCGCTTACGAGAATGGACGGTTTGAGTCGGTAAAGGAATTGGAAGAATATCTCTCACGCTGCCAGGAAGAGGATTATTTTATCGTTGAACCGGTAGCATATTCTGAGTTTTTCCAAGGGATTCAAACGGAAGATGGCCTTTGGCTGTTGGAATGGCAGATGCATGATGTGAAATGGCAATTTAGGACGGTGAAATCTGTGTCGTTAGCGCGCGTGTTGGAATTGTTGCACACCTATTTGGCACAGGGCGTCGTGGCCTTACAGACGATGGAAAGATGGGAAAAAGTGTCATTTGAATAAAAGAAAGGTGCAGAGATGTACAATTTGTGGGATAAATTAAAAGATGAAGGGCTCGCCTTTATTCAAGCGCATCAAGCAGAACTCTCTGCACTAGACTGCGTGGAACTTCTCCTTGTAGATGCGCGCCATGCGGAATGGATTCCATTTGAACGGCTAACCCCTGAAGCGTGGTTGTGCCTCATGAAGAGTTGCGACCAAAACGAAAAGACGCGAGCCATCTTTTCTCAAGTCTTTGCGCCCAGATTGCCATGGGAAATCATTAGTAAGAAGATGCGGCGATTGATTCAAAGGGAATTTCCGTCTGTAGAGATTCCAGAGACGCCTGCCCGCGCGCAAATTCAAGATGTGCGTCAAATCATTTATGAATCTCCATTTGATCGGACCATCTTCTCGATTGTACCACCAGGAAAAGAGAAGCCATTGGCGGGATGTTTGAAGATTTATGGTGTCGTGGGCTCTTTACGTGGGACCTATTCAGGTGATTATTTAACCTGTGGATGCGGCGAACCTGGGTGTAACGGTTTTTGGGAAACGAAGGTACACCATTCACCACAAATGATTCGCCTTAGCTTAACCCAGTACGAAGAAGAATATGACCTCTTCTTTGACCGAGAAACCTATGAACGTGGTGCTATTCACCTTCTAGAACGGCTTGTCCTTGCTCGATGGAATGGCAGTGAAGCATACAATTATAGTTACAAAAACAACCGCGTTTTTATGGAAGATGTCATTCGCCTTTTTGAAGAACAACCGCATTTATTGGCCTATTGGCAAGGCGAACATCCCACCTTGCCCACATTAGAGGCGTAAAGAGAAGGTTAACGGTGATTTTCTTTTGAATACTTGCTTTTTGGATATATAAGTGTTATAGTAACGTACAGTAAGGACGCGCATCTGAGAATTGCTGAGGAGTGATTTAAAGGTGGCGAGGTTTGGTGGTATATGATTTTGATTCGTAGAATCAGAAAGGATGGATGTTATGAATATTAAGAAGGCATGTTTGATGCTGCTGGCATTGACTTCTTTGACGACGTTGTCTGCTAAGGACATTTATGTGTCGCTTTCGACGGGTAAGAACAAGAATCCTGGCACGCAGGAGGCTCCGTTGAAGAATCTTTGGAAGGCTTTGGAAACCGCAGCAGATAATGACGTGATTCATATTGCTGAGGGTAACTATCCTGGTAAGATGAAGTGCGGTTGGTTTAAAATGGAGAAGCCGGTCTCTTTGGTGGGCGGTTATTCGGCTAACTTTGCAGAACGCGATCCTGTGAAGTACAAGACGATGTTCCAACCTAAAAATGAAAACAATGACAAGAAGGCGGGTGCACAGGGGCTCTTGCACATTGAATTGTCGAAGTCGCCGATGGATGCTCCGAAAGGCTTCCACATTGTGATTGATGGCATTATCTTTGATGATGGCTTTGCATCGAGTTATCACGAAACGAAGGGTAAGCCTGAAGGTTTTGATACGGGTATGTGGCTTGAAGGCCCTGCGTACAATAAGACGGCAGACAAATTCCCCAGTGCAAATCGTTACAGCATTCATACGGCATCCGCTTCTCGCGGTGATGGTGATTTGACCATTAAGAACTGCACCTTCGTAAATGGTTCGAATTACGCAGTGAATGTGAATTGGTACAAGGGTAAGGTCGCTATTCTCAATAACGTTTTCTGCAATAACCGTATGCTTTCGGTCAATGTCAATTGCTCCAATGGTAGCGGCAAAATTGATTGGGAATGCGCTTATAACACCATTCTCTTCACTTGGAGCCGTTTGAACGATTTGGCAGATATGGGCTTCGCAATTCGCAACAACGAAAATTGCAATGCGAATATCCACAATAACATCATCGGTTTGAATGTATTGACGGGCTTTGATAATACCAAGGGTAATCCTAAGAAGAAGACCACGCAGATTGACAACAACATCTTCTTCTTGAACCGTGAATCTGATATCCAGATGACCATGTCTCCTTCTATTGTGAAAGTGCGCGTGGATACCTTTGAAGATTTGGAAGGCACCGACGGCATTGAATCCATTGAAGATAATGTGGACCTCACGGATCCTGCAATCTTCAAGGATCGTATCAATGCAAAGTATCTCAATGCATTCCTCTCCATGAAGTATTCGGAAAAGACCAAGCTTGATGACGATAAGTGCAATGCATTGCGCAGCGTACTTGGTTTGCCACTCCAGGGCACCATCACTACGACTTGCGACATGTACGCAAACCGTTACCCGATGGAAGATGCACTCAAGCTCTTCGGCGCACTTGAAGATTACGGTGCTCAAATGCCCAAGCAGTAAGTCTTATTTTAAGCATCAATTCAATAAAATCGGCGGTAATGACTCCATTACTGCCGATTTTATTGTATAACCTCTTTGATACAATAGAAATGACGGATGTTAACTTTTTTATGTGATTGAGTGTTCATCCATACGTTTAATAACAACGTATATTTGAGACGCATTAATTGACGTAAGGAGTGAAGTCTGCGGGGGGAGGTGCAGAGAAGTCAAGGGGTGCGCCTGTGATAGGGTGGGGGAGTTGTAAGCGGAAGGCGTGGAGGAGTTGGCGCTTGGGCGGTGTGGGGAGGCGCTTATCGAGCGCGGGCTTACCATAGAGTGCATCGCCAACGATTGGGGTGCCAAGGGAGGCCATGTGTACGCGAATTTGGTGTGTGCGTCCTGTTTCAATGCGACAACAGACGCGACTGAGGCCGTTTTCAAGGGTGGCAAGGCGTTGCCAATGCGTAATGGCGCGACGGCCATTGGTTTTTACGATAGCCATCTTTTGACGATGGTAGGGCGAACGACCCATGAGATTGTCAAGCGTACCTTCGGCTGCGGGTGCTCCGTGGACAATGGCAAGGTATTCTTTCGTGAGGTTGTGCGTGGCAAAGGTGTCCACTAACGCGTGATGGGCACGTTCGTTTTTGGCAACGACCATTACGCCAGAGGTGTCCATGTCAAGGCGGTGGACGATGCCTGGACGTTTTTCGCCGCCAATGCCTTTTAAGTTGGGGCAGTGGTAGAGGAGGGCATTGACAAGGGTGCCGTGGCTATGACCACACGCTGGGTGTACGACAAGGCCTGCGGGTTTATTTAAAGCAAGCATGTCATCGTCTTCGTAAAGAATCTCAAGTGGGATGTCTTCAGGGATGATGTCCACGGGTTCAGCGGGTGGCAATGTGAGTACAAGCGTCATGCCAGGCTGTGGAGCGGCAGAAAGTTTGGAGATTGTACGACCTTCACTATCTGTGAGATGTCCAGCTTTTGCTAAGGCTTGAATGCGCGAACGGGTGAGTTCGGGAAGTTTTCCTGCGAGCCATTGGTCTAATCGACGGGCATCAGCGCCACCTTCAATGGTGAGGGTGAAGACTTCTGATTCGGTCAATTCAGCAGTGACTTCGGCTGTGTTTTGGGTAAGGTCGTCCATAGCGTTGTCTAAAGATTAGTACCAAACACGGTAGAGGGTTAAGCCAGCGGCAGGAGCGGAAGGGACGCGTGCGGTGCGTTTATTGCCTGGTTCTAAGAGCGGAAGCACGGCTTCAGGCTTTTCTTTTCCTGAGCCAATGCGAAGAAGGAAGCCAACCAAGGAGCGTACCATTTTGTAAAGGAAGCCACTCCCTTGCACACGGAAGCAGATACGTGAACCGCGTTTAGTGACTTCAAATTCGTAGATGGTGCGCACAGTAGATTCAATCGGACGATTGGCATTTGCTGCAAAAGCAACGAAATCATGCGTGCCAACGAGGTAATTCATCGCTTTTTGCATGGCTTCAATGTCCAAAGGTTTGACGATGTGGGCATTATAGAGGCGCTTGTTAGGGGGGAGGATACGCGTATTCCAAACGTAATAACGGTATTCTTTCCGTTTGGCATCAAAGCGCGCATGGAAGCGTGGATGTACCTCTTGTACGGAGAGTGCACGAATATCTGGCGGAAGGCGGCCATTCGCATTGAGGGCCATTTTGAGCGAACGAACAGTCATGCGCGTAACAAGGTCTACATGAAAGACTTGGCCATGTGCATGGACGCCATGGTCTGTGCGACCACTGCTATGGATGTCAACTTTTGGCGCTTTGACAATGCCGGCAAGGACTTGCTCAATGGTTTCCTGCACACTTGGATAGCCTGGTTGCGTTTGCCAACCGAAGTAGTTTGTGCCATCGTAGGAACAAACAATTTTAAAACGCCTAGGTGTTTCGTCGCTCATAAGAAATGTCTATTGGATGTGAAGTCGTAAAATGGAGAAAGCGGATTAAGGAGTTGTTTGTGAATGTGAAGGGGTTGTATCTGCTTCGGTTGTTATTTCAGGATGAAGCGAATCAACTGTCGCAGAAAGTGCGCCTTCTGACAAGCGAATCTGCACTTGAGCGCCAGGCGAAGTGGATTCTGCACGCGTAATCACATTGCCAGTGGCATCGGTTACAAGCGCATAACCGCGTTTCAAAACTGCCGTAGGATCCAACGCCTTTAATGTGGATGTGTGACGAACTAAGCGATTTTGGGCTATTTGTAGGCTTGTTTGTAATGCCACGTCTAGGCGATTGGCCGATTGTGTGAGGTAAGTTCTTGCGCGGAAAAAGACCTCGTTCCCTTGTTGTTCTAGAGCGTGTTGCTGCTGAGTAATGTGTTGCTTCGTTTCCGCGAGACTTCTCATGAGGGCATATTTGAGGCGGTCTTCGCGGGTATCAATCCCCTGAGCATAACGTTCAATGAGATGAATCGGGTCACGGAAGAGGGGAGAGGCTTCCACTTGTTTTACATGCGTACGCGCTTCTGCATAACACAAGCGAAGTAATTTTATTAACTTATCCTTCTTCTCAAGCGTTTGACGTTCAAGGTCTTCTTTACGACCACAAATGAGCTCTGCTGCTGCGGAGGGTGTCGGCGCGCGCAAGTCTGCGACAAAGTCGCTAATTGCGATATCGGGCTCGTGCCCAACGGCAGAAATCACAGGGATTTTGGAATCAACAATTGCACGTGCGACGCATTCTTCGTTAAATGGCCACAATTCTTCATAGGAGCCACCCCCACGCCCAACAATCATTGCGTCCATAGGTTCAGTGGATGTGTCAGGCGCAAAGTATTTATTTAACAATCGAATGCCGGCGGCGATCTCTTCTGCAGCTTCATTACCTTGTACACGGCAAGGCGCGATAATGATGTGGAGATTTGAGAAACGACGATTAAGGATGTTTAGGATATCTCGAATCGCAGCACCCGTTGGAGAGGTGACTACGCCAATGCGTTTCGGCAATAAAGGAATCTTGCGCTTTCGCTCGGGATCACAAAGACCTTCTGCATGAAGTTGACGCTTAAGCATCTCAAAACGCATGAGTAGTTCGCCCATGCTATTGCAGAGCTCAACACGTGTCGCGTTGAGATGATAACTCCCATGCGGCGCATAGACAGAGATTGTACCTGTTACGCGTACTTTGTCGCCATTTTTAAAGGCGGGTAGCGCTCCTTGTGCCTTTTGACGGAAGGCAAAGAAGGCGACATTTAGCTTAGCTTTGTCGTCAATAAGAGAGAAATAAAGGTGCCCAGAAGCGTTTGGTGGATGAAGATTTGAAACTTCGCCCTCCACAACAAAAGACGGCAACTCACCCAAACGGTCCGCAACGAGGGCCGTAACTTCAGAAACACTACGAATAAGTACGTCTGTCATATCAATAGTGGGGCGGGGGTGGTTCTTCCGAAAGAGGGCGAATGTTAAGCGCGTTATCCTGACGCGCCTCATGTGCTTCAAAGCGTTGCTCAAGACGTTCAACAATGCGATTTAAACGTAAGATTTCGCCATTGAGTTCATCAATCGTGCGTTCTTGACGCGTGATTAAACTCTCCAATGTAATAATGCGTTCGTTAAGTGAGTCAATATCTGTCATTGTTAACCTCACAAGAAAATAGCTGCGGGGTCATCTTTTGAGGATGACGGAGTAGAATTTGGCGTAGTAGGGGACCTCTCTTGAGAGGGTGTCGGACGTGCAAATGTTGATTTTTTCACTACTGGTGTCGCAGTGAGCGTGCGTTTTTGTCCACAAAGCTCAAGAATCCATGCATTATTACGAACGCAATTTGCGCGCGTAAGATTCATATCTTCGCCTGTAATTCCACTAAGAATCAACGTCTTCCCGTCCAAGATTCGTTGCTTAACATGTTCTGTTAACGGGTAATTCACCAGCGGATTCGGCAAGATGCGAATCAACTGTAAGTTGGCGTATTTGGCCAACCGCTTTGCGGCCTGCTTTTCTGGAAAAGAGATAAAGCCACCTACCGCTACAGCGCCACGTTGAACTGCAGCTTCAATGGTCTGAAGTTCGCTTTCAAGTTTTTCTGCAAAGAGTGAACGAGAGAGGATGACAGGCACAAATTGCTCGGCATCAAGAAGCGACAAATCACCTATTGCCATCCACGTGGTTTCTTTGGATAACCGTGGATGTGTAACAATGCGAGGTGTAAGGAGATCGGTCGTTTCGGTCATTGGATTCCTCTTACAATTTCTGCGCAGGCACGCCAAAGACGGTTTGTTCTGCACGGAGGTTGGTAATCACAACAGAACCTGCGCCAATGGTACATCCATCTCCCACAGTTTTACTTGGCATCACTTTTGCACCTGTGTGCAACGTCACAAGTGAGCCAACCTTTGCGAAACCACCGATAAATGCAGTTGTGTCCATTCGCAGGAAATCACCCGCTTGAATATCATGCCCAATGACGCCTCCTGTCTGTAAAAAGAGGAAGTCGCCCACGGTGGCATCAGCACCAATGTAAGCAAAGGGCGCGACAATTGCACCTTCGCCCAAAGTACAGGGTAAGACTTTGGCCATTGGATGAATAAAAGAAGCAAAGGTCGCACCGCGCGCTTTCAAGCGCTCTACGCAATGTTTGCGGATGGCATTCTGACCAATTCCGCAGAGGATGGGTAAATCAATGGGGCAAGTGTCAGTGTCGCCAACAATGTGCGGATAGCCCGTATAATTATCAAGAGCCTTGGGATTGTCATCAATGAATCCTGCGCACTGAGCTGCAGTATCAGCTAACCAATGGCAGAGTTCACGACCTAATCCGCCGGCACCAAGAATGTAGTAAGCTTTCATTGTGCGCCTTTCTGTTGAGTGGCGGGGTCATCAGGCAGGAGCTCACCGTAGGCCTTCCAATGACGCTTGACGCGTACACCGAGTACGGCTTGCCCTGCATCAATGAGCATTTGGCCATAGGTTGGGACAAAGATTGCCAAGAGCTCAGGCTGCTGGGTTGATTGAATTACCGACTTAGCGAGCGCCAACCCCTCTGTGCTGCGATTCGGTTGACACACAATCGTCCGCGCGATAAAGAACATAATACGCGCTGTTTCAGCAGGATAGACTTCTGGACGCTCAATTTGTTCAAGTGCAGCACGCGCATCACGTTCTGCAGCAGGGGCGTTTTTGCATTCCATTAACCACTCTGCGCGACGCATTAAGACGTCAGGCGAGGTTGGGGTGAGTTCAACAGCGAGTTTGAAGTAAGGTGCGGCGCGAGAGGGATCTGCCGCCTTGCGTGCGATTTCTGCCGCATCTAACACATCACTAACGCGCGGCAATGCGATGGAGAAGGCTGTGTTGTAAAGCTTGAGCGCCTTGTCATGTTCGGCCATTTGTTCAAATGCGCGTGCAGCATAGCATTCGCGATCAGCAAGCGATTGTAAGTAGGGGTCGCGCGCGTTTGCCTTAGAGGCTTCTGCAAGTTTTCCTTGAAGCGCTTGAATGCGCGCACCGCGAAGCGCAGAAATTACCATGCGCAACTCTGATGCAATGGCGTCTGGCACGATTACCCAAGGCATTTCTAAGTCATAGTAAGGTTGAAAGGCTTCAACTAAGCGTACGCTTCCCTGACCGTCAAATAATAATCGGCGTGCGGCATTAGCGCATCCACGCGAGAGGTTTGGTTTTACGGGCTCTGCCAAAAACTCATTCAAGCGTCCCGTGTCGGCCACTAAACAACACGGCAACAGTGAAATGGGTGCATCTAAGTTTGCTTTTGCGAAGGCGGTCGCGACATCTTCACGATCCAAAAGCGTATTGATGGCGATGATGTCTAAGGTGAGCGGTTCTTGAGAAGCGACTAATTGCCAGTGGTTGCGACTCGTGGCCCAAAGTTGGACATACTTAAAGTAATGGCGCATCGTTTCGATACGTTCCATCATCATTCGAGCATCTAAGGCGTGCGCGTCATTTTCATAGACAAGGATGCCATTGGGCATTAAGTGGTCTTGAGCGGATTTGATTGCGGCTTTACCATAGTAATCGCGTTCAGTGGAATGCCACGCGGGTGGAAGTTCTACCCAAAGTGCATGATACTTGCCAGCGAGTTTAGCAGTTTCGCCATTCTTGATGAGAGGCTCGCCTGCCTGCAGACGATAAGCAATGCGCGCATCTGGCGCGGGGAAGAAAAGCGCGGGAATGAGTTGAGAGGCGGTTTGTGCAGCGAGGTCCAATCCTGCAGTACGTACGACGCGGCCTTCTTTCAGAATGAACCCGGCTTCAGTTTCTCCAGTGTAAACGCCATCACGCGCGGCAATCGGCGCAAACGGATGCACTTCTTGGAGCAAATCCTTCGGTGCGCGACGCGTTCCAAAATACCATCCCGTGAGCAAGATCGCCATCATTACGATGACTGCACCTTTTGTTATACGATGCGAACACTGTGAAAGGAGAAGAAGTGCAGAGGCGTGCAAACTGCCAGCCAAAGCGATGTCATAGAGTTGAATCGCGGGTAATACCCCCGTAAAGATACGAGCGAGAATTAAACCGCAGCATGCACCCATAAAGACGGTTAGACGGCTTCGCGGTGCTTGGAAGTGAAACCACATGAAAGGAATTAAGAATGCAGTCCCGCCAAACCACAAGATACACTGTGTTATGACGAAGTGATGCCAAGTGGGATAGTCTAAGCCGATGCGTAAGGAGAGGAGCTTCCATGTGTTTACGCTGTGTGCTGTGTCGCCAAAGGCCATAAATGCGACAATTGCACCGAGAATGGTAAGCCACGCACAAAGCTTGTTACCACAGAAACGTGTGGCGTAACGACGCAGTAAGTAGGCGAGTGTCGCGCCCATCACCATCGCAGGAAGTACAATGGGCCAAATGGGAAGTCCGCCAGTCCAGTGGGCATAAACAGGCTTTGCCGCGCCCACAAGGAGTGTCGCAAAGAGCGGAAAGAGGAAGAGTATTGAGGAGGTTAACATAGGATTTACCAAAACTGTGTTACAAAAATGCTGTGTGAGCAATCAGAAGGAGGGTTAATCACGTGGGATAAATCGGCGGCGATTACGTTTGGGGTCGCCATAAACGCCATCGTGTCGCAACGCGTAACTCACCGTATTACGCCCGCAAAGGGCTTCGATTTTAGTGAGACATTCAGCCGAGGGATTGATTGTCCAAGAGGTGTCTGGTGTAAGATTCGCCATACGGCCACCGGGCAAGTCTAAGATAATGGTAACGGGGAACCCGCCTGGATGTTCGGCAAGGATATTGCGCAATGCTGTAAGCTTTTCGGCAGAGGGGATGTCATTGTCCACGCGACAGCGAATACGGATACTCTTGGCGAAGGTAGAAGGCGCTTCTTGCAATGGATAGAATTCTTGCGCGAAGATGACAGGGTCGCGCCCTTCTTCGAGTTTAACTTCACCGCAAATCAAAACAGGCGCATCAACGACAAATCCTGCTTCATTCTTTTCGTAGGTATCGTTAAAGGCGAGGGCTTTAATGGTGCCAGAGCCGTCTTCTACGGTGAGTTCTGCCCAAGGTTTCTTGGTGGTCTTTGAGACTGCACGACGCACACCTGTTAAGATGCCGGCGATACGTACGGCATCGCGATTTGCGCAACTTGTGGCAAAGCGTTCCGCGGTGGTCGTTTGGAAAGAACGGACCAACGTGCGATAACGGTCTACGGGATGTCCAGTGAGATAAACGCCTAAAAGGTCGCGTTCATCTTGCAACTTTTCCTTTTCGGAGCGGTCAGGCGCTTCAGGTAGGTCTTCTGTGCCTAAGGGATTAGTATCACCTCCGCCAAACATGTCAAAGAGGGAGGTTTGACCTGAGGCGCTATCGCGGTCTGCTTCTGATACACGCGAGAACGCAAAGTCAATGTTTGCGAGGAGGCGTCCTTGCGACACGTCCTTGAAGCAGGCCATTGCGCCGCTGCGAATGAGCGCTTCTACGGTGCGTTTACTCACTGCCACGCGATTGTCATTGGCAGCCTTTGCGGCGGCACCGCAGAGACGTTTACAGAAATCAACGAGACCAGTGTAGGGGCCATTGGCCTTACGTTCGGCAACGATTGCATCGCCAGCGGCTTCACCTACGCCACGAATAGCGCCTAAGCCATAGCGAATGGCGTCCTTGCCTTCTGGCGAGAAGACGCTTCGTGAGGCATTGATGTCGGGCGGTAATACGGTGAGACCCATATCTGCAGCGGCAGCGACCAACATCGGCATCTTATCAAAGTTGCCAATTTCCGAGGAAATTTGTGCGCACATGAAGTCTGCAGGGTAGTGTGCTTTGAGGTAACCCGTTTGATAGGCCACGTAGGCATAACACACAGAGTGCGACTTATTAAATGCGTAGGAGGCGAAGGCCTTCCAGTCGGTCCAAATCTTTTCGGCGATTTTCTGAGCCTGCTCTTCTCCACCAGGGCAGTGCTTCATGAACTCGGGATTCTTCAAGCAACCATCGAGAAACTTAACGTAAAGTTTTTCCATGGTTTCGAGTTGCTTTTTACCCATTGCCTTACGGAGGGTGTCAGATTCACCACGCGTGAAACCGCCAAGCAGGCGTGAGAGCAACATCACCTGTTCTTGGTAAACCGTAATGCCGTAGGTATCCTTGAGGTATTTTTCCATCAAGGGGTGGTCATAGGCAATCTTTTCTTCGCCGTGTTTACGCTTAATGAAGGAGGGAATGTACGCCATCGGGCCAGGACGATAGAGCGCGTTCATTGCCACAAGGTCTTCAAAGCGGTTCGGACGCAGTGAGCGCAAGTGCGCCTTCATACCATCCGATTCAAATTGGAAGAGGCCGTCTGTTTCGCCGCGTGAGAAGAGCTCAAAGGTGGCCTTGTCCTCGATGGAGATTTTGTCCATGTCAATTTCAAGACCGTGCGATTCCTTAATCGATGCCAAGCAGGCTTTCACCACGGAGAGGGTTTTGAGCCCGAGGAAGTCCATCTTCAAGAGGCCGATGGGTTCCACAAAGTGACCATCATACTGCGTGGTCATTAAGCTTTCACCTGCGGTAGGCGCGATCGGAATGGTTTCCATCAAGGGGTCGCGACTGATAATAATACCGCAAGCGTGCACGCCGACGTTTCGCGTGGTGCCTTCAAGGTTCATCGCGAGTTCAAGAATGCGACGCTTCTGTGGGTCGTCGCCATTCATGACTTCATCAAGTTTGGGGTTTTCCTTAAAGGCCTTTGCGAAGGTGATTTTCGGCGTATCGGGAATCAAAGCAGCAAGCGCATTGGCTTCTGGAATGGGGTAATCCATCACGCGACAGACGTCTTTAATCGCGCTTTTGGGCGCCATAATGCCGAAAGTGGCAATATGGCCCACGTGGTCTGCACCATACTTTTCAGTAACCCATTCCAAAACTGCACCGCGACCATTATCATCGAAGTCCACGTCGATATCAGGCATTGAAATACGGTCGGGATTCAAGAAACGTTCGAAAAGCAGGTCATACTTAATCGGGTCAATATCGGTAATCGTCAGCGCATAAGCCACAGCACTACCTGCCGCTGAACCACGTCCTGGGCCCACAATCACGCCTAATTCGCGCGCAGAGGTGATGTAGTCCTGCACAATGAGGAAGTAACCAGGGAAACCCATTTGCTTAATGGTCGCCAATTCGAAGGCAAGGCGCTCTTTGATTTCCTCTGTGAGCGCTTCTCCGGGCCAACGTCTATCCGCGCCTTTCCACGTCAAGTGCGCGAGGTAGTCGCTCTCAAGCTTGATACGCAACACCTTTTCGTAGCCGCCAAGTTTGTCATAACGATCAAACTCCGCCTTGAGTGCTGCTTCGTCAAATTGCTGTGCGTAAGATTCTTCGGTGCCGAAGTCTTCAGGAATCGGGAACTTCGGCATAATCGGCGGTGAATCAAGTTCGTAGTTTTCAACCTTTTCCGCCACCTCAACGGTGTTGTGAATTTGCTCTTCGCAGCCAGGGAGATTTTCCAACATCTCCTCGTAGCTCTTAAACCATTCTTGCTGCGTATAACGTAGACGCTTTTCATCGGCGAGCTTTTTGCCAGTACTCACGCACAAGAGTACATCGTGCGCAGGACCATCCTCCTCACGCAAAAAGTGCACATCGTTTGTGGCGATCACCTTAATGCCAAGCTTTCGCCCTAAGGCCAAAACCGCCGCATTCACCTTCTTTTGACGTTGATAAAGCTCTTCGCGCTCCTCTTCGCCAAACCCCTTCACCGTAGAATGGTGAAGCATGATTTCGAGGTAATAATCCTCGCCAAAGAGATCTTGATACCACTTGGCTTCAATTTCGGCCTCTTCCGTGCGCCCATCTGCGAGCATACGCGGCACAATGCCAGCCACACACGCCGAAGAACAAATCAACCCCTCGTGATACTTCTCCAAAAGTTCACGGTCAATGCGCGGACGCCCGTAAAAACCGTCAATGTGCGCAATCGAGATCAAGCGCAACAAATTGTGATATCCCGTGAGATTCTTCGCGAGCAGAATTAAGTGGTCACCACTGCGCACCGTGCGATCCTTATGCCCCAATCGCGAAACGTACGCCTCACATCCCAAAATCGGCTTAACCCCCTCCTTACGGCACACATCATAAAACGCCTTCACGCCATAAAGGTTGCCATGGTCCGTAATTGCGCATGCCGACATCTTGAGCGCCTTTGCACGCTTCACAAGCGCAGATAACTGGCACGCACCGTCTAACAACGAGTAGGCGGAGTGGACATGTAAATGGACAAAAGGCACTGTTTCAGGTGCTTCAGAATTGGCGGTATTAGGGGCATCACTCATAACAAGACAATTATACCATTTTCCTACCTATAATAAAAGAAAAGAAACGCATAATAAAAGAAAAGAAACGCACAATCCGAGAAAAATGCACCCCAAACGCACCCTCAAAAACACCCCCACAAAAGCCTTTAAAATCAGGCTTTTAAAAACAAGCCTTTTTGAACCTCAAAACAACCTGTTTTCAACTTCAAAACAACCTGTTTTCAACTTCAAAACAAGCCTTATTCAAAATCACCCACACTTCTTTAGCAAAAAGCCACCCCAAAGACCCGCAAGCCATCCTCCCAAATGCGCCCCATACGCAGTGCCAAATTGCGGGAAACACCCCTCAATTACGAAAATGATTATCATCAACGGCACCAACCAAAATGCACGCAAACGAATCGGCACCACCACCGCCCACAACGTCACCTCCTCGCGAAATGCCAAAGACGTTGCCGCACCGATGAAAGCTGTCAAAATTGCAGACGCCCCAAGGCATGTCATCTCAGGCGATAACCGCGAATCTAATAATAACGAAGCTAGAAACCCTGCCGCGCCCGCGGCTGCGCCCATCAATGCCAAAAGCGCGGTCGAACGCCACCCTAAAAGCGCCTCTAACGCCCTCCCAGTAATCCACAACCCCAAAAGATTGCCTAAAAGATGCCACCACGAACCATGTACTAACGCATATGAAAAAATGCGCCACACCTCACCCAATTTCAGTTCTGCCGCCCGTAAAGGAAACGCTGAAAGCACCCAATCCCCAAGAAAAACGTCTTCCCATGCCAAAGGCAAAGGAAGACGAAAAAGGGGTAAAAATAAGAGTTGCACAAAAACGCAGAGCACGCAAAAAAGCGGCACCGCAGAAAAACGATGTGCAAAACCAGACATTACTGTCCGATAAACTTCGTGCAAAGATCCCATTCAAGATAAAGCAATGCCACCGTAGCTGCCGCAAGCGCAAACGAAATAATTGCACCCACTGCTGCTGCGATTTCACACCAATCTGGACCCGTCTTAATAGGGGCCATTGCAGAACCCTCTGCCGGATTACGCAAACGAGGATTAATGTATGCCATAATCGAAACTCCTTAAAACAATCACTATTAGTATAAATCTTTTAACAAGAAAAAGAAAGCATAAAATCACACAAACCACCGAAAAATACAAAAATCCCCCAAACATTCCACCTATCGCGAATATCATTCAATTACTTAATGTTGCTTTAAATTGAGACTAAGCATATCATTTTTTCAATCAATTGTACTACTGATTTACTGTCCTAAATAATTGGTTTGCAATCACTTATTTAAATAATTTTATCCCCAAAACTCTTTTTAGTACAATGCATCTTCAAATGTACTATTACG
>JAZRAG010000131.1:0-35515 GCA_045634445.1 Candidatus Spyradenecus sp.
TCCCTATTACCACTACGGCCAAACCGTTGTCGCATGGCCAGGCTGGGCTTTCGGCACACTCTGTGGCGCGCTTGCGGGCAATATCTTACCCGATTCCGTGACCGCTGCCCTCGGAATGGCGCTTTACGGAATGTTTGTGGCCATCGTCGTGCCGGCGGCTACCCAAGACCGTAAAATCCTGTGGGTTTCGGTAAGTGCTGCACTTTTGAGCCTCTTTTTCAATTACTGTCCTGTGATTTGCGCAATTTCAAGCGGTTCGCGCATTATTCTTGTGACCCTTTTAGTCGCAGGCACTGCAGCATGGATGTTCCCCATGAAGGAGGCGCCCAATGCCTAATGCTTCGTCAATTTGGTTAAGCATCGCGGTAATGGCAGGGGTGACCTATTCGATTCGCCTCTTGCCCTTGGTACTCTTGCGTCGCGAAATTCGCAATCCATTCATCCGCGCCTTCTTGCACTATGTGCCCTATGCCACACTTTCTGCAATGACAATCCCCGCTGCGATTGCTGATGCCCCAACTTTATGGGCGGGCGTTGCTGGGATTGTGGTGGCGGTATTATTGGCATTACGCGGGATTTCAATGGTGCTTGTGGCTGCAATTGCCTCATTGGCGACATGGATTGTGACTATTCTTTTAGCAATGTGTTAATTAAGGTGTGTTTTTACATAGCTCGAGAATGTTTGTGAGCTTTACAAAATACGTTTTTCGGACAAAAGTGTTGCTGAATGCAGAAAGAAAGAGGAGAACGCTTCGTAAAAGTTTTGCATTTTAGGCAACTTTTTGGTACTATGGTGTAGTTATGGATGGAGTCTTTACAGATAAATGCATGGAATATGCACGGCAGCTACTTGAAAAGTGCCGTGCTTGTGGTGTGCGTCTTGGCACCGCAGAATCCTGCACTGGAGGGCTTATCGGCGGTATTTTGTCCGCTCTTCCTGGCGCGAGTGAGGTCTTTGATGGTGCGCTTGTGGCCTATCAAAATCGCATTAAACAAAAGTTGCTGAACGTGTCCGCAAAAACGCTTGCCACCGTGGGAGCTGTTAGCGCGGAGTGTGCTGAAGAAATGGCGCAGGGCGTGTGCAATTTGTTGGGTGTCCCACTTGGCATCGCAGTAACAGGTATCGCAGGCCCTGGTGGAGCTACGCCAGACAAGCCTGTTGGACGAGTCTACATTGCTGTAGCGTACCGTGGCATCGTGGCGGTAAAGGAACACAATTTTGATGGAACACGCGCGGCTGTAAGGGCCGCAACGGTTGAACATGCTTTGAGAATGGCACATAGTTGCCTGAAGAAAGAGACAGACGAAATGGCAGAAATTGACTGGTCGAACCTTGGGTTCGCGTATATGCCCACACGGAGCCACATCCGTTACACTTGGAAGAACGGCGAATGGGATAGTGGTGAGCTCGTAAATGATCCTACAATCAAGATGTCCATCGCAGCAGGATGCTTGCATTACGGCCAAGAATGCTTTGAAGGATTGAAAGTTTTTCGCCAAAAGGATGGCAAGATCGTTGCATTCCGTCCGCAGGCAAACGCTGAACGTATGCAGCGTACGGCTTGTAAGACGGTGATGCCGCCCGTGCCGACCGAGCTTTTCCTTGACGCATTGAAGCGTGTTGTCCGTGATAACGTTGACTACGTGCCACCGTATGGTTGCGGTGCATCGATGTACGTCCGTCCTTTGTTGATTGGCACTGGTCCGCAGATTGGTGTGGCTCCTGCCAATGAATATGTTTTCATCATGATGGTTATGCCGATGGGTAACTACTACAAGGGTGGTATTAAGCCTGTTCGTGCGATTGTCTTTGATGATTATGATCGTGCTGCACCTCAGGGTATGGGCGATGTTAAGGTGGGTGGTAACTATGCTGCTAGCCTCTTCGCGCATGAAAAGGCCAAAAAGATGGGCTTCCCTGTGGAACTTTATCTTGATGCTAAAACGCATACTTGCGTGGAAGAATTCGCCACGTCCAACTTTATCGGCTTCAAGGCTGATGGCACGTTCGTGACGGTTAAGTCCTCTTCTGTGTTACCTTCTGTTACCAATCTTTCGTTGCAGCAGCTCGCTGCCGATTTGGGTCATAAGGTTGAAATTCGTCAAATTCCTTACGAAGAACTTCGGGAATTTTCTGAAATTGGAGCTTGCGGCACGGCGGTTGTTGTTACGCCTGTCTGCGAAGTGCACCGTAATGGGGAAGTTATTGAAGTCGGCTCTAAGACTGACTGCGGCCCCAACCTGCGTAAATTACACGATACCATGCAGGATATTCAGTTTGGCCGTTTGCCTGACCCGCACGGCTGGTGCTACGAACTCTAATAATGTTTCATCTTTTGCCAGCGGTTGTGGCGTCGGTATGAGCCCCCGCTGGACGAGCCTATTTTCCCCAATCAGCCTTTGACTGAAAGGTACAATTATGACACAGGCCCCTCAATATCAACAATTCGTCGCTCGCCCGGGCACCAATTCCGGAGAGAGTTTGACGCAAGAATTGCTTCGCAAGCAAGGCCGTAGCGGCGCTCAGTGCGTGGTGGACGGTTTGATTAGCAATGGTTGCGAAGTCCTTTTCGGATATCCTGGCGGTACGGTGATTGACATTTTTGACAAACTTTACGATTCGCCGATTAAGTTTGTCTTGCCGCGTCACGAACAAGGCGGCATTCACATGGCCGATGGTTATGCTCGTGCCACGGGTAAGGTTGGTTGCGCACTCGTGACTTCTGGCCCTGGCGCAACAAATGCCGTTACGGGTTTGGCGACCGCAATGATGGATGGCGTGCCCTTGGTCGTCATTTCGGGTCAGGTCGCGATGAACTTGATTGGTACCGACGCCTTTCAAGAAGCTGACACCACGGGTATTACGCGCGCTGTGACGAAGCACAACTTCCTTGTGCGCTCGGTGGATGATTTGCCGCGTATTATCGCTGAAGCCTTCTTTGTGGCAAGCACGGGTAAGCCTGGCCCTGTTTTGATTGATATTCCGAAGAATATTCAGCAACAGTTTACCTTGTGCCCCGATGTGAGCATGCACGATGTGTCGCTCCGTTCGTATCAGCCTGTGGTATTGCCTCCGCCAGAGCAGGTGGCTCGCTTGGCAGAAGCCATCAATAAGGCGCATCGCCCTGTGTTGTATGTGGGTGGTGGTGCGATTGTTTCAAATAGCTGTGCATTATTGCGCTCGCTCGCAGAAACCTATGACATTCCTGTTTGCACCACGTTGATGGGCTTGGGTGCTTTCCCTGAAACGAGCCCGCTTTCGATGTGGATGGTGGGGATGCATGGTTCTATCGCTGCGAACCAAGCAATCCAACAGGCAGACCTTGTTATCGCTGCAGGTGCACGTTTTGATGACCGCGTAACGGGTCGTATTTCTGAATTTGCTTGCTCTGCACAGATTGCGCACATTGATGTGGATGCTTCTGCAATTGGCAAGAATATCGGTACGGATATTGCTGTTTGCGCAGACCTTCGCCAGACGCTTGAAGCTGTTCTTCCCTTGGTGCACAAGGTGGATCGCTCTGCATGGGTGAAGCAGGTCGCAAAGTGGCGTGAAGAAAAGCCCGCAATTTACTTGCCTCGTAAGGATGGCAAGATGCAGCCTCAGGCAGTGATTGAAGCGTTGGATCGTGCCTCGAAGGGTAATGCGACCATCGTTACAGACGTGGGCCAAAATCAGATGTGGGCTGCTCAGTTCTATCGTTACACGCGTCCGCGCTCTTTCTTGAGCTCTGGTGGCCTTGGAACGATGGGCTTCGGCGTCCCCGCAGCAATCGGTGCTCAGTTGGCTTGCCCGAATGATTTGATTGTTTCCATTAATGGTGATGGTGGCTTCCAGATGAATCTTCAGGAACTCGTCGTCGCAGTGGAACACAAACTCCCTGTGAAGTTTGTGATTTTGAACAATTCTTACTTGGGCATGGTGCGCCAGTGGCAGGATCTCTTCTACAATGGTCGCCACAGCGCTACGGTGTTGACGCAGGATAATCGTCCGACGAATGAACGCATCACTTGTGACGAGGTAGAACCTGCGTATTTGCCTGATTTTGTGAAACTCGCAGAGGCATATGGTATTCGTGCGAAGCGTGTGAAGACGCTTGAAGAGACTGAAAAGGTCTTTGAAGAAGCCTTCGCTGATCCGCATCCTTGGTTGATCGAGTGCATGGTCGCAGAGGATGAAAATGTGTTGCCGATGGTTCCTCCAGGTGCAGCACTTTCGGAAATGATTCTTCCCCCTCGTGCCTAAGGAGTTTTTAACATGAAACGTCATATCTTAAATGTTTTGGTTGAGAATAGCCCTGGTGCGTTGGCTCGAATCGTTGGGCACATTTCTGGTCGTGGTTACAATATTGAAACCTTGAACGTTGGCCCCACAACGGATCCCTCGATTTCTAAGATGACGATCGGGATGTCTGGTGATAAACATGTGATTAACCAGGTGGTCGCTCAGTTGGCAAAGCAAATCAACGTCTTTAGCGTGGTGGATGTTACAGAGAAGCCGCATATTGATCGTGAAGCTTTGCTTGTTAAGGTGAGCACACGTACAACGGGGCGTGCGCCAGTCATTGAAGTGGCGATGCTCTTCGGCGCAAAGGTTTTAGGGGTACACCCGAACTCGCTGACCATTCAAATGGTGGGCTCTCAGATGCAAGTGGAGCAATTCCTTACGCTCTTGCAACCCTTTGATGTGATTGACATCTCGCGATCGGGGTCAATCGCAATGACGCAAGAATAAAATCACGCCCGTTTGCGTTTGCAGGCGGGCTTCATAACATCTTTACGGAAGTGTCAAATGAAACGTTTTGCCGTGCTCGGTCATCCTATCGGCCACAGCTTTTCGCCGATTATGCATACTGCAAGTTTTCAATCGATTGGTTTTGAAGGCGAATACACGAAGCGTGATGTCCCACCTGAAACGTTGAAAGAGGCCTTGGATGCGCTTGCATTAGAAGGCTTAACGGGTGTTAACTTGACGATTCCGCATAAGCAGCTTGCAGTGCCAATGATGGACACCTTGTCACCTGAGGCACGTCGTTTGGGAGCTGTGAATACTGTTTTGTTTAAAGATGGCAAAATGCACGGCCACAATACTGATGGCCCAGGTTTTCTTGCCGCATCAAAGGCGCTTTTGGACTTTACACCGCAGGGCAATACGGCTGCAGTGATTGGCTGTGGCGGTGCAGGGCGTGCTGTGGCTTTGTCGCTCGCGCATGGTGGTGTTACGTGGCTTGGTTTGATGGATATTGATGCGACGCGTGCGCAAAGCCTTGCTAATGAGATCTCTACCACCACTCAAACGTGCGCTGAGGTGATCACGGTTGATCGTTTGAAGGAAGCGCATTTAGTGGCGCAATGCTCACCAAGTGGCTTAGCGATGATGCCCGAAGCTGCGGCTCCTGCCGAGGCTTTCCGTGCAGATCAGGTGCTTTATGATATTGTGATTCCGCCGAATTCTCCAGAAACGCCTACGATGCGTGCGTATCGTGAGGCAGGCGGGACGCGCTGTGCCAATGGTATCCGTATGCTTGTAGAGCAGGGGGCGCTCGCGTTTGAATTCTGGACCGATGGAATCCGCGCAGACCGTGAAGCGATGTTGACGGCGATTGAGGAAGAGATGGCGCGTCATGGCTGAGTACTTGATGGGACTTTCAGAGGAGGATGCCACCTTTCTTGCACGCATTGCCATTGGCTTTGTGGTATGCTTGGGTGCAGTGATTGGCAGTTTCTTAAATGTCTGCATCTATCGTATTCCGATGGAACTCTCGGTGAGCCGCCCGCGGTCGCACTGTTTTAGTTGCGGAAAGACGATCCCGTGGTATCACAACATTCCTGTGCTGACGTGGTTTATTTTGCGCGGAAAGTGCGCGAATTGTAAGGCGCCAATCAGTTTTCGTTATCCAGCGATTGAGGCCATTACTGCGGTTCTTTTCTTGATGGTCTTCCAAATGTGGGGCAATCCGAAACTTTTTGGATTAAACGCGCTTTCTATTCCAGAATTAATTCCTTTTTTCTGGTTGTTTGTGGCCTCAACCATCGTGAATGTGATGATTGATATTGATCATCGGATTCTCTTGGATCGTATCTCTCTTGGCGGCACGTTATTAACCTTTATTGTGTCAGCGGCTTTCCCCGTATTACACGGCTCAAACCTCTGGTATCAAGGGCTACTCTCCTCCTTTAGTGGCGCTGCAATCGGGTTTGCCATTGGCTTCGTGATTGCCTTTGCAGGCGAACGCATCTTCTTGCAGGATGCTTTTGGTTTTGGCGATGTCAAATGGATGATGCTCTTTGGTGCATTATTCGGATGGCAAGGGTTGCTTTGGATTCTCCTAATGTCCTCATTCCTTGGTTTGGCAATGGGCATTGGTGTATTAATTTACAATCGTGTGAAGGGCCTTGATGACGAACAAGCCATCGCGATTCCGTTTGGTCCTGCATTGGGTGTGGCTGCGCTATTGTGGCTCTTTTGGAGCACTGCGATTTTAGATGGTTTTGTGCGTCTTCGCCTCTGGGTATTAGACCATGAACAGGGCTTTTTGATGGCCTTTGTGCCTGTCATTTTGGTGCTGTCCATTTGGTTGATTTTCCGTATTCGAATGATTCGCAAATACAATCGCGAGGCGATGGCATTGGAAACCCTTGAGGACGAAGCGCCTGAAGCGGAGGGTGCGGCAGGAGAGGAGTCAACAGATGCGTGATAAGATTTTATTGGAAGGTTTGCGCGTAGAATGCATCGTGGGAGATTTACCTCACGAACGTACTTACCCACAAGAGCTCTTCTTGGATATGACGCTTACCTGCGATCTCGCACCTGCCGGCGCCAGTGACCAATTAAGCGATACGGTCAATTATGTGGCTGTTATTGATGCTGTTCGCCAAACCTTAATCTCGGCAAAGTGTCAGATGATTGAACGCGCTGCACAGTTGGCTGTAGAAGCTGCGTTTTCGGTAGATTCGCGTGTTTTAGAGGTGGAAGTTACGGTTCGCAAGCCACATGCATTACCAGGTGTCGTGGCGGGTGTCAGCATCCATCGCGTGCGTTAACGGATGCGTTAAGCAAATGCCAAACGCAGTCCGCCATTCGCTTTGATTTCAAGGATTTTCAACGATGCAATTCCCCACAACAGCTTTTATTCTTGGTGCAGGGTTTGGAGAACGTTTACGTCCAATGACGCTTTCCACGCCAAAACCCCTAATGCCCATTTGGAATCGTCCGCTTTTGGCTCATACGCTTGCGATGTTGGAGACGTGGGGGATTCGCACCGTTTACATCAATACCCACTGGCTGCCCGAACGCATTCGTGAATTCATTGCCAATTACAAGGGCGCAATTACCCTTCATGAATTACACGAACCCGAAATTTTGGGCACGGGCGGGTGTTTGCGTGCATTAAAACCTCACCTTGGCACCGAACCCTTTTGGCTGATTAATGGTGATATCGTCTTTAATTGCCGCCCAGAATTCCTTGTAGAAGCCTTTGAAGCCTCTGGAAACTTTGCAGCAGCCTGGATGGAACCTAAACGTGGCCCACGCACGGTAGAAGCTGACTATGCAGACCGCATTACTTGTTGGGGGTCGCCCACGCCTGGTGTAGAACACTGTTACACCTTTACGGGTGTGAGCCTTTTGAGCCCTGAAGTGATTGATTTCTTACCTGCCGACGAAAAGACTTGTTCTGTCGTTGCGGCCTTCAATGCTGCGATGTACGCAGGGCGTTTTGTGCGTGCGGCCTTCCAAAAAGAGGCCTATTGGAATGACGCAGGAACTTTGGCAGCCTATTTGCAAGTGCATCGTGATGTCAAAAAGCAACCCTCGCTTGCGCATTACGCGATTGCCGCTACGACTTCTCCAGCGCCTGAAGTGACGAAGACCCTAAAGGCGCTCAAGTGGGACCTTGCTGAAACCATCGTCATTCCTCTCGGTGCGCGTGGAAGTCAACGCACCTTCTGGCGTTTGGTGAGCCCGCGTCGCTCCGTCATCGCCATCGCTTACGAAACCGCAGGCCGCGCCGAAAATGCGCGTTATGCCGCCTGCGCCCATGCTTTAAGCAAGGCTGGTGTTCTGGTGCCCAAGGTGATCTTAGACCAACCTAAGCTGCTCGTTTTGGAAGATTTTGGTAATGAAACGCTTGATCGTTACGTGAAAACGATTCGCGAAACGCTTTTAGAGTCGGCTGAACTTTGTGCGCAGCACACGAGCACAGGTGAAACAGAAACGTGCGACTGCGGTCATCACCACGAAGAGGGGCATGAGTGCAAGTGTGGCCATCACCACGCGAAACCAATGCCGCACAGTCCGATGTTACAACAAGTGATGGAGATGCTCGCCACCTTCCATGCTGCAGAGATTGGCGATTTACCCCTTGAACCGTGCTTCAATCAAGCCCTTTATGATTGGGAAGTGGGCCTTTACGAACAATTCGTAGCGCCCTTTAGCCCTGAAGCAAAGGAAGAATGGAAACGTCTTCATGCCGTTCTTTTGGCTGAACCTAATGTGTTGGTACATCGTGATTTTCAGAGTAGCAACATCATTTGGTACAAAAAATGCCCTGGTGTGATTGATTTTCAGGGGATGCGCCGTGGCCCCGCGCTCTACGACTTAGCATCCTTCCTTTTTGATCCCTACGTGGATTGGGGTGCATTAGCAGTGCCAGACGCACTCAAAGCCTATGCGAATGCCTCTGGGCGTGCGCTCGAAGACCTTGAGCGTACGTTGCCCTGCGCAGTGGTTCAACGTCTCACGCAAGCTATTGGTGCTTATCATCGCTTAGCTTCTGTGGGTCAACCTCGTTTCTTGGCATATGTACCGATTGCACGTGCTCGTGCAGCGGCAGCCGCCGAAGCCGCGGGCTTCCCTCATCTTGCACAAGCCTTAAAGGGTTAAAAAACAAAGCGAAAAAGGGGGCGTCTCGCATAGAAGCAAGCGCCCCTTTTTAATTTAACGCATCGCCCTTTAAAAAGCATAAAAACACCGTTTTTCAAAACAGGTTGTTTTCAACTTTAAAACAGGTTGTTTTGAATCTCAATAAGGCTTGTTTTGAAGTTGAAAAAGGGTTGTTTTGATTTTTGAGGTTGTAGGGGTGATTTTGGGTGGTTTTTTTGCTAAACTATGCATTCATTTTTGATGTGGTTCTTTTTTAATTAAGGATGTAAAAATGGAAGATAAAATTATCGCTACGGTGAATGGTGAGCCGATTCCTCAGCAGGCAGTGGATTTTGAATTGCAGCGTTTGATTCATTTGTATCATCAGCAGGGAATGCCTGAAGTACAATTGCGTCAGCAGTTGGAGGTGTTGCGTGCGCGTGCATTGGATCAGGCAATCGGTACGAAGCTTTTGATTGATGAAGCGAAGCGTTTGGAAATTCCGGTTTCTGGTGAAGAATTGGATGCGCAGTTTGAACGTTATGTGATGCAGTTCGGCGGCGATCGTGAACAGTTTGCAAAGGCTGTCGAAGCGCAGGGAATGACGTTGGATTCCTTTAAGCAGGAATTGAAGCAGGGCGTAACGATTAATAAGTTGATCGATCAGGTCTGCGCAAGCGTGCCGGCTCCAACCGAAGATGAAATCAAGCAACATTATGAAGCACACTTGGCAGAGTACACCACGGAAGATCGCGTGTTGGCTCAGCACATTTTGATTAAGCCGAATAGCGATTCTGCAGAGGATAAGGCTGCTGCAAAGGCTAAGCTTGATGAAATCCGCGCACGTATTGTTTCTGGTGAAACAACGTTTGAAGTGGAGGCTAAGGCTCATTCTGATTGCCCGAGCGGTAAGTCGAATGGCGGCTCCTTGGGTTGGTTTGGCAAGGGTATGATGGTCAAGCCGTTTGAAGATGTGGCCTTCGCAATCGCTGAGAATGAGGTTTCCGAAGTGCTTGAAACGCAGTTTGGTTATCACATTATCGTGAAGACGGGCGAAGAAAAGGGTCATACACCTGCTTTGGATGAAATTCGCGAGAAGGTGGCTGAATTCCTTTTCCATGCGAAGCGTGGTCAGGCCGTTTCGGATCATGTGGCCGAATTGCGCGCCAAGGCTGACGTGAAGATGGCGTAAAGCCAGCTTTGAAAGGGGCACTGTCCATTCGTGGGCAGTGCTTTTTTCGTGTTTTTGGGGATTGGTTTTAATTTGAACGAGTAGTGTTATGGCAGAGTCTTTTTTTTCGGATCGCATCGCGCATGAATTGAAGTTGTCGCCGCGTCAGGTGGCAGCTGTGATTAAGTTGATTGAAGAGGGATGTACGGTGCCATTCATTGCGCGTTATCGTAAGGAGGCGCATGGGAATTTGGATGAAGTGCAAATCGCTTCAATTCAGGAGCGTTTGGGCTATCATCGGGAGTTGGAAGCGCGTAGAGAGACGATTTTAGCTTCAATTCAACAGCAGGGGAAGTTGACGGAGGAGTTGAAGGCACAGATTTTGGCCTGTGAGAAGCGTACGGAGTTAGAGGATCTTTATTTACCTTATCGCCCGAAACGCCGTACGCGTGCAATGATTGCGCGTGAACGTGGATTGCAACCGCTTGCGGACGCTATTTTGGCTTTAGGATCTGCTGGTGATCCGATGGCAGAGGCTGCAGCGTTTGTGGCACCTGAAAAGGAAGTGCCAGATGTGATGTCGGCGCTAAAGGGCGCGCGTGATATTGTGGCAGAACAGATTTCTGAACATCCTGACGTGCGTGGTTTCGCGCGTAATTATTTGGCAGAACACGGTATCGTGCGCTCTGAAGTGGTGGATCCTGCGCCTGAAGTGCCGACGAAGTTTGAGCAATACTATGATTTTGAAGAAGCGGTTGTGACGATTCCCTCGCATCGCTTTTTAGCGATTAAGCGTGGTGAAGCAGAGGGGATTCTGCGAGTGTCGCTTTCAGTGGACTGGGAATCGGTGGTAGAATACGCCTTAAAAGTCTTTCAGGCGCATCCCTCGCCGTGGTTGGAACAATTCGAATTGGCCGCAAAGGAAGCTTGCCGTCGTTTGATCTCGCCCTCGGTGGAATTGGACGTGATGGTGGACTTGAAGCAGCAGGCAGATCGTGCGGCTGTAGAGATTTTTGCTGAGAATTTGCGTCATTTACTCTTGCAGGCACCTTTGGGTGAACGTGCCGTCTTGGGCATTGACCCTGGAATTCGCACGGGATGTAAGTGTGTCGCTTTGGACGCGACTGGAAAGTTCTTAAAGCATGTAACAGTATATCCTTCGCAAGGGCAACAAAAGGAAATTGAGGCGACTGTTGAGCTTTTGAAATTGGTGGCACAGTATCAACCCTTTGCCATCGCGGTGGGGAATGGCACCGCAGGACGCGAAACGGAACGCTTTGTGCGTCAAACATTAGGGCGCAGTGGCAAGAATAACATCATCGTTGTGCCCGTGAATGAAGCTGGCGCATCGGTGTATTCGGCAAGCGGTGTGGCGCGTGAAGAATTCCCAGAATTGGATTTGACGGTGCGTGGCGCGATTTCCATTGGGCGTCGTTTGCAGGACCCCTTGGCAGAATTGGTGAAGATTGATCCAAAGGCTATTGGCGTGGGGCAATATCAGCACGATGTGAATCAAACGCTCTTGGCTTCAAAGTTGGACGAAGTGGTGGAACGCTGTGTGAATAACGTGGGCGTAGAACTCAATACGGCAAGTGTGTCGCTTTTGACGCGTGTGTCTGGTATTGGGCCCTCGTTGGCAAAGCGTATTGTGGAGCATCGCAATGCGAATGGCGCGTTTCGTTCGCGTGGTGAACTCTTGCGCGTCTCAGGTTTGGGCGCAAAAACCTTTGAGCAGTGCGCAGGCTTTTTACGTATTCGTGAGGGAGAGAATCCCTTGGATCATTCGGCGGTGCACCCAGAACGTTATGCGCTCGTGGAACAGATGGCCGCAGATGCAGGGCTTTCGGTTGGTGAATTAATCGGAAATACGGAGGCCGTTGGGCGGATTCAGAAGCAACGTTATGTGAACGATAGCGTTGGTCTTTTGACGATTGATGATATTTTGAATGAATTGCGCAAACCTGGCCGAGACCCGCGTGCCGCCTTTGAGCCGCCTGCTTTTCGCGAAGATGTGTGCACCATTGAAGATGTGCGCCCAGGGATGAAACTTGAGGGAATCGTCACCAATGTGACTGCTTTCGGCGCATTTGTGGATATCGGTGTGCATCAAGATGGCTTAATTCACGTTTCAGAATTGGCAGATCGTTTCATTCGTGACCCCTCAGAGGTTGTGAAATCTGGCGATAAATTGACGGTGCGCGTCCTTGATGTAGACCTCGCGCGTCGTCGTATCGCACTTTCGGCACGTTCGGAAGGGAAGGGACGTGCACCGAAGTCCCAGGCACCACAAACACGTCATGCATCGCATCACGCGCCGCGTCAACGTGGTTCGTCAACCTTTTCTAATAATCCTTTCGCAGGACTTTAATAATGGCTGAAGACACAATTTGTTTAGCACCTTTGCGTGGCGTAACAGGGTTACGCTTCCGTCAGGCTTTCCAAGCACATATGTCAGGCTTGGATTTAGCAGTGGCGCCGTTTATTGCTACGGTACAAGGCGATCGCGTAAAGCCGGAGATTCTGCGTGGAATTGACCCCACGGTGCAACCAGAGGGCTTGCCCTTAATTCCGCAAGTCATCGGCAAGGATGCGCGTCAGCTGCGTGTAATGTTGCAAGCAATGAAGGAATTGGGCTATCGTCAAGTAGACCTTAATTCGGGGTGTCCGTGGCCTTTTGTGGCGAAAAAAGGTCGAGGCGCTGGATTATTGCGTGATGAAGCGAATCTCGCTGCGATGTTGACCGCGGGTTGTGAAGAGCTCGGCGAGGGCAATTTCTCTATTAAAGTGCGCTTAGGGATTGAGGAAAAGACATTGCTTGAAAAGCGCTTACCCTTGATTCAAAGCTTCCCCTTGCGTGAAATTTGTGTGCATCCGCGTACGGCAAAGCAGATGTATGAGGGAGAGGTTGACTTAGATGCCTTTGAACGCGTTTGTGAGAAGTGTACGCTTCCCTTAACGTATAATGGCGATATACGTACATTAGAAGACTACCAACGCCTCTCTACGCGTTTCCCCACAATTAAACGTTGGATGATTGGCCGTGGGATTGTGGCGAATCCCTTCCTTGCAGAGAGTATTCGTGCAGGGAAAGATACGCGAGAGATGGCACGTTTCCAAGCGTGGCACACAGATATTGTTGGGCGCTATGCTGAAAATGCTCCCGGTGATCACGCACTATTAGGGCATTTAAAGGAATTGTGGAGTTATTTGGCGCCTACGTTTAAACAGGGTGAACAGATTTGGAATAGCTTGAAGATTACGCGTACGCGTGAAGAGTTTGAACGCGTCTTAAAGTTGATTCCGCTTCAATGGCGCTAAATCCATTGTATCTGTTTAATCACGTTTTGTTTTGAAACACGTTTAGAGTGGTTCCTACACTTTATAAGTGAAGCGTGATGGAATTATCCCATCACGCTTTTTATGTCTAAAGACGGAAACCCAGACAATGACAAAAGAAAAACCCGCCCGAACAATGTTCGTGGCGGGGTGGGGTTGTGTGTCTGTGTAGGAGAATGTTTAAAACGGCATAATTATAGCAAAAGCCTAACTTTAGTGCAAGCGAAAAATGTCAATAGACCTATTTAATTTGACAGTTCATCGTTGAGGTTGATGTGTAGATAAAACAAAAGTAGGATACGAGTTCATCGTATCCTACTTTGTAAGTTATGTGGCAGAGAGAATTAGTAAGCCTTTGCAATGATGCGGTTGTCAGCATCAAGGCGCACCACTTTCGGGCAAAGGTTTGCTGCTTCTTCGTCATTTACTTGGCAGAATGCCATCACGATGAGGCGGTCGCCAGGCTTGCCCATATAAGCTGCTGCGCCGTTGAGGCATGCCACGCGCGAACCACGAGGACCAGGGATGGCATAAGTTTCAAGGCGGGCGCCATTTTCAAGGTTTGCCACAAGGATCTTTTCGTAGGTAACAATCCCTACAGCATCCATTAAATCTTCGTCAATTGTCAACGAGCCGAGATATTCAAGATCGGCCTGCGTAATGCGCAAGTGGTGAAGTTTGGCATGTAAGAGTGTACGAGTCATAGTCTTGTTTTATAGGATAGGATTGTTAAACCTTAGAGGCGGTGATTCCACTCAAAGGTGTTGGGAACGAAGGGCTTGGCATTTTGCTGAGCCTCGGTAACTTCTTCCAACAAGGTGTCGATAGCAGCATCCAACTGCGGATCGCGACCTGCGGCAGTGTCTGCAGGCGTATTCGCAACAATAACGTCTGGGACAGCACCATGAAGTTCCATGTCTGTACCATCAAGGGTGTACCAACCATAGTGTGCTTGACGGAGATTACCGAGGTCCAAGAGCGGGCCATCACGCGTTGCAATCACACCGCCATTGGTTTGTACACCAACAAGCTTGCCACGACCAAGCTGCTTGATAGCGTGCGAGAAGATTTCACCATTGGAGACCGTATTCTGGTTACAGAGTACGACAATTGGCTTGTCAAAGACCGGACGGCCCCAATAACCTGCGAGGTAAGCAGGCTTACCATAACGTGCGACAGACCAAGAGTGACGCTGCACGCCAAGGATGTTGAGCACCTTATCTGCGGTAAAGCCACCAACGTTGTCACGCACGTCAATGACCATGCCTTCTTTGTCAAATCCTTCTGCGAAGATTTCACGCTCGAAACGATTATATTCATCGTTGTTCATTTGGGCAATATTGATGTAACCAAATGCGCCACTCGAACGACGATGCACATAATTGCGGCGTTCTGCATACATTGCCTTCTGCACCAAATCACGTGCCTTGGGGTAGGTGATGGCTTCAAGGTAAACACGACGAATGGTGTCGCCAGAACGAATATCCAAAAGGAACTTGCCAGGCTTGGGACCATTTAAGACAAGCGTAGGATCCATGCCATTGCGAATAGGCTTACCATCAATTGCAACGACTAAGTCGCCAGGATGGATGCCAATCTGGTTGGAGTCTGCAGGACCACCAGGAATAATGCGCTTCACCATCCAGCCTTGTTCACCAGCATAAGCTTGGTCAAAGATGAGACCGAGGTGAGAAGTGATGGGTTCCCAAGAGTGTGCAGAACGATCTGTGGACCAAACCTTATTAGAGGCCGCAGTACTATAGAAGCCCAAGTGCGAGGAGTTTAATTCACCATTGAGCGCGTGGAAGATACGTTCATAAACCGAGCGGCAAGGGGCGAAACGTGCAGGAGCGCGATACTTATCGCGGATAGCTTCCCAATCTGCACCATGGAAATTAGGGTCATAGTAGTTATCACGCAAGAGACCCCAAGCCATCATGAAGCCAAGTTCATGGTAGTCCTGGACATTCATTTCCTGGTAAACTTGGAAAGGATATGTTTCGTCCAAGGTGCCAATCTTATAGTCATTGGTCAACATAATGAGCTTATTGGCGCGTAAGGGGTCTGGATCGCGACCAAACCAACCCAAAGGATACCCCCAACGATCACGGAGGAAGGTGGGCGTCATATTATTAGGAATGGAAACTTCATAGGTGCCAGGGCGCCCATTAATCGTAGCCGGGAAGAGTACACGACGCGAGTCGGGGGCAAAGCAAGGATTGCCAAGTGCGGGAATTTCAACTGCGTGCACGCGTTCGTGGAGACCTTCAAGGTCAACGATGACGCGATTGTTGTCTTCCTTTTCGGCAACTTTTGCATCGGCATTAGGCGTAGCATTTGTAGTCGCAGCGGCAGGAGAGCCGAGCATCACAGCAGAAGCTTCTGGGCGGTCTTGCAACTTTAAGCCCATGTGTTCAATTGCCTTACGATAGGCTTCAGTTTTAAGGGATTCTTCATCAGTACGATTGAGCCACACATAGAAAAGTGTAGAGCCCGAACCTACGCGCTGACCATTCCACACAATTAACTTGCCATCGGGAGACCAAGAGGGCACGCCATCCCAAGTGAAGCTACGAGAAACGTTGTAGAGCTTTGCGCCAGGAGCATCTTCAATTGGTACTAACCAAATGTCATTGTTGGCATAGTCGTCTTCTAATGCAGCAACAACCCAACGGCCATCAGGGGACCAATCATAGGAATTGACGCTCTTTTTGGGCGGGAAACGACGAATAATTTGCCCTTCGGTATTAGCAATAACCAATGAACTACCAGCTTCAACCCATGCAAGACGAGTGCCGTCAGGGGAAATAGAGAGAAGTGAACGACGAGCATCACCACCAGCGAGTTCGCGAACCTTAAATTCTGCATTTTCCCACCAGAAGTGCTCTTTACGAGTCTTTTCTGCGACTAAAAGTGCAATACTATCGCCACGATCGGAGAGGAAGTAAAGTTGAGTACCATCCTTTGAGAATACGCAGTCACGTTCGTGTGTACGAGAGCTACCGTAAACGAGGCGAGGTTCGCGTAACACTGTATCCATTACATAGAGATCACCGCCTGTCGTGAAAGCAAATTCAAGGCCGCCACTTGTTGCAGTGAGACCGCCTGCACCATCATTGTTCCAAATGGAATCAAAGTGACGGCGGCGTGTCTTTTCACGGACAAGACCGGTGTCTTCGGGCGTCAGCAGAATACGCGTAGGGGCAGAGCCATTTGCAAGGTCGAGCGACCAGAAGTCAAACCCTTGACGGAAGACCATTGTCTTGCCATCCTTAGAAAGGGTGGGGTGGATGACGCTGTCACCACGGAAGTAGGTAATTTGGCGTTCGTCATTACCAGGGAATGTGTGATACCACACATTTAATGTACCATCCTGACCACCGACATAGTAGAAGCCCTTTCCGTCAGGCGTCCAAAGGGGGGAGCGGCATTCGGTATTATGCTTTACAACAAGCGTAAAGGTCTTGGTTTGAGTGTCATAGCACCAAATACGTGCAACATTTTCACCTGTGGTACCCTTACGATAGAGGTCTTCGCCTTCTTGTGTGAAAAGGATGTAACGACCATCGGGAGAGAGGGCGGGTTCTGCACCAGGCGCATCAAAAAGACGACGTTCTGCTGCGCGACGATCAACGGGCAACCATGCTAAACGACCAAGATCGAAAACAGAACCCTCGTCATCGCGCACAACAAAGCAGAGTAGTTCGGAGTCATCTTGTGACCAAGCGCAAGGGCGTTCGGCTTCGGAATTGAAGCCTACCTGACGTGCTTCAGCACCTTCTTTCAATTCTGCGACGAAGACGTGCCATGCGCCAGAACGATTAGATTGGAAACAGAAACGTGTGCCATCATTTGAAACGATTGGCCAAGTGTCACGGCCAGTGGTGTGTTGGAGCACCTTTGCTGTGCCACCTTTTGTGGGAGCAATCCAAATAGCGTCACACCATTCAAAGATGAATCGCGAACCATCGGGTAGGAGGGATGGGCGCGAACCGAGATAGATACGCGTAGGGTCAAAACCATGGGGCAACTTTACCGCCTCAGGTTGGCATGCCCATTCGCGTGTCACACCTTGATTCCCTTGAGTAGGAGCCACAGAAAGCGCGGCGTCAGTACTCGGCATATCGGCGAGCCCCGTTAAACGTTCACGCCAAATAGCATTTGTTTCTTCAACAGACATCGGCGTTTGCGTAGCAAAAACCGCTCCGCTTACTAAGAGCGCGGAGAGAAGGGTGCGAGATTTTGCTTCAAATGAGGTCATGAGTATCTCTCAATTAAAGGGTTAAAGGGAAGCGTGTTTGATGGTCGAGCCAATTAGTTATTTTGGTTCTGGATATCGCACAACTTACGATAGACACCCTTCTTTGCGTAGAGTTCATCGTGCGTACCACGTTCAACAATGACGCCGTGATCCAAAACGAGGATGCAGTCGGCCTGCTGAATGGTGGACAAACGGTGAGCAATCGCGAAGGTGGTGCGATTCTTCATCAAATTATTAATAGCAGCCTGCACTTGCTGTTCGGTGACGGTGTCAAGTGCGCTGGTCGCTTCGTCCAAAATCAAGATGGGCGGATTGCGCAAGATTGCACGTGCGATGGCCACACGCTGACGTTCACCGCCACTGAGCACAAAGCCCTTTTCGCCAACCACGCGCTGATAACCTTCCGGATGCGCCACAATGAAGTTGTGGGCATTAGCCAACTTCGCCGCGGCTTCAATTTCTTCCTGCGTTGCGCCAGGATTACCATAGGCGATGTTTTCGGCGATGGTGGTATTGAAGAGGAGCGCTTCCTGCGTCACGGCACCAATGATCGAACGCACATCGCTGATGCGATAATCGCGCAAGTCGTGACCATCAATCTTAATCGAGCCTTCGGTCACATCGTAGAAGCGCGCCAAGAGGTTGGCAATCGTACTCTTACCGCTACCAGTAGAGCCGACCACTGCGTACATCTGGCCGGGGCGAATGGTGAAGGAGGCGTCATTGACAATCTTTTCCTTCTTGGAGTCATATTCGAAGGAGACATGGTCAAAGACGAGTGCATCATTGAAGCCCTTGAGCGGCAATGCATCGGGCTTTTCCTGAAGTTCTTGATGCACGTCCAAGAGCGAGAAGATACGTTGAAGTGCAGCACGACCATTTTCGATGGCCACCTGAATACGGCCAATCTGCTTCAAGGGCTTGTAGAGAATCATGAAGGGCGGAATCAACGGCACGATGTCCGAGAGACCGTGTCCCTGCGTCAAGCTATAGGCCACGAAGACAGCAGCAAGAATGAAGGCAACCGTTTCTGTGAGCGGGCCCACCAAAATGCCCCAACGCGTCGAACGCATGCAGAGCTTGAAGGCCTTCAAGTTGTAGCGTTCATACTTCTGAATTTCGTGGGTTTCCGTGTGATAAGCCTTCACCACTTTGATGCAGGTGAGGTTTTCATGGAAATTGGAACCGATATTTGCGCCCTGCGCCAAAAGACGCTTGGCCCAACGGCGAATCTGCTTGCCAATCCAAACCACCGGCAAAACGCAGACGGGGAAGCCAATGATTGCAGAAACGAGGAGGGAAACCATGTTGTTCTGCACGGCGAAGTAGCAGATGAAGAGAATGGCCGTCAAGATTTCAAAGGGGGCACGGCAGAGGTCACTCATCGTCTGGCTAATCAACAAACGAATCGTTTCAGGGTCACCCGTGGTACGGCTCATCAAACGGCCCACGTCTGCGCGACCATGGAAGGCGAGCGACTGTTCCTGAAGGTGCTTGAACATCTCATTACGGACATCCATCACCACGAGCATACCCGCCTTGGTGAGGTAGTACTGGTTCAAATACTGCGTAATCATCTTGAGGACGACGGCCGCCATCATCAAGAAGGTAAAGAGTGCTAATGTTGCGGCAGGACCCTCAATGCCGAATTCCATGAGGTATTCTTCAATGCGGTCGACGTACTTCTTGTACTTCTGACCTTCCTTTTGGGTCTGACGTTCAAGCTTGCTGAGCTTTTTGCCTTCTGCAGGGGTGGCTTCAGCGGAGGCTTCTGCTTCTGCGACTGCGGGTGCTGCAACAGTTGCAATGGGTGCGGGTGCTTCTTCTTCTGCTGCGTTGACTTCTGCGGACTGAACGTGTACAACGGTTTCCTGCACATTATCAAGCATTGGCTTGATGACAGAGAAGATGGGGGCCCAAGCACCACCCGTGAGCATGCCCAAGAGCGCGCCCGTGAAGATGAGGCCCTTGTAGTTCCGTGCGTAGGACCAAAGGCGGCCGTAAACTTCCTTTGCAGTGTATTCGCGATCAAACCATTCTTGCCCAAAGGCGAGTTTCGGATCGACTGCTTTCTTCTCTTTTGCCATAAAATGCTCCAATAAAGGGTCTAAATGGGGTTCGTTATCTTATTTTAGGGTTCGTTTATTTTGCTTTGAGTCGTGCTACTATTTTGTTGGTTTAACCAAGTCTTTTTGTGTGATTTTCGGCGTAGACTCGCTCTTATTTAATAGGTATAAGGCGTGGTGCCTTCTTGCCACAACATCCGTTGCGCACGAAAGCGTAACGGATGTATGACAAATCTGTAGCCGTGGGGTGCCACGGCTACAGGTCTTAGAGACTTATTCGATTTCTGCAATCGGGCTGCCCTTGGTGACGTTATCACCGGGCTGCACGAGGAAGCGGACAATCTTGCAGTCTTCAGTAGCCTTCACAGGGTTGAAGAGCTTCATGGCTTCGAGCACGCAGACGCCATCGCCAGCCTTGACGGTTGCGCCTTCTTCCACCATCTTTTCGCCGGGCTTGTCGGAACGATAGAAGGTGCCGGTGAGCGTAGCGTTCAAGGTCTTCTTAGGCGCTGCTGCGGGAGCAGGAGCGGCTTCTGCTGCGGGTGCTGCTGCATCTGCGACAGGTGCTGCTGCGAGGGCAGAAGCGTCCACCTTGATGTTGCCACCGAGAGAACCGAAGAGGGAGACGATCTGCTTGCCAATCACGGCAAACTTCGCATCGTCTGCGCTCAAAGGTGCAGGAGCGGGAGCCTTTTTGGCTTCTTCAGCCTTGGCTGCAGCCTTAGCGATGGTCATTTCGGAGTCTGCGGGAATCGGAGCGCGTTCGCCTTCGGGCTTAGCACGCCACTGGAAGTAGTCCAATGCCACCGCGGGGAACATGCAGTAGGAGAGGATGTCTTCTTCGGTCTGGATCAACTTAGGATCGAGTTCCTTAGCGGCCTGAGGCAAGCCAGGTTCCAAGAGGTCTGCGGGACGGCAGGTAATCTTCTTTTCGCCAGCGAGAATCTTCTTTTCAAGAGCCTTGTCCACGGGTGCGGGGCTGCGACCATAGTAACCCTTGACGTACTGCTTGGTTTCGTTGGAGACCATGCTGTAGCGTTCGCCGCTGAGGACGTTGAGCACTGCCTGCACGCCCATGATCTGGGAGGTGGGGGTGACCAACGGAGGATAACCCATATCCTTACGCACGCGAGGAAGTTCTTCGAGCACTTCAGGTAGGCGATCCAATGCATCCTGCTGAGCCAACTGGCTACGGGTGTTGGAAATCATACCACCAGGGATGTGGTGGAGAAGCACCTGCACGTCCACAGCTTCTGCGTCAGCGTTAGCCTGGAGAGCGCGTTCGGGCTTGAGGGCCTTGAAGTAGTTATCGATTTCAGTGATGCGATCGGTCTTGATGCCGGTTTCATAACCGAGACCTTCGAAGATTGCGTGCATCGTGCCGTGTGCGGGCTGCGAGGAGAAGCCAGAGAGCGTTGCCACTGCGCAGTCAATTGCACCAGCGCCAGCTTCCACAGCAGCCATGTACATAGCAGGAGCCATGCCAGAGGTCATGTGGGAGTGGATTTCGATGGGGAGATCCGGGAGAGCCTTCTTGAGGCCAGTGACGAGTTCGCGAGCAGCGGAGGGCGTCAAGATACCAGCCATATCCTTAATGGCGATGGAGTCGATGCCGAGATCCACCTGTTCCTTAGCGAACTTCACGTAGTTAGCTACGGTGTGCACAGGAGAGAAGGTGTAGCAGATGGTACCCTGAGCGTGACCACCATACTTCTTTACTGCCTTGATAGCAGCTTCGAGGTTACGCACATCGTTGAGTGCATCGAAGCAACGAAAGATGTCCATGCCGTTTTCGCACATCTTAGCGACGCAACGATCCAACACGTCATCTGGGTAGTGCTTGTAACCCAAGCAGTTCTGACCACGGAGCAACATCTGGAGAGGCGTCTTCTTGCAGACAGCCTTGATCTGACGCAAACGTTCCCAGGGATCTTCACGGAGGAAGCGCATGCAAACGTCAAACGTAGCACCGCCCCAGCATTCAATGGCATAGAATCCGGCGTCATCGACGGCTTCCAAAATGCCAAGGATATCCTTGGTGCGCATACGTGTCGCCCACAAAGACTGGTGGGCATCGCGTAACGTCGTGTCGACGAAACGAACGGTCTTCTTTTCGGTCTTGGCCATGTACAGTTTCCTTTCGGCTAAATCGTGTTGGCACAATGAAAGTCTAAAACACTTATATTATCCCATTTCTAGGGGGTAGAAGTCAACACTTTGTTTCTCAAAAACCGCGCCTTTAAGTGTTGACACAATAATATTGTGAGACAAAAAGGGTATATGATTTTTGGAAAAGCTCAAAAACGACACTTTTCTCTTCAAAATTTGCACAAAAATGCCCTTTTTGATTGGTTTTCGTCTGTGATTGAAATGGTAAGGATGTTTTCAGACAAGAAGTTAAAAAGTTGGAAAATTTTAGACAAGTGGATGGGAAATCGTTAAAAACGCCTTTTTCGCGTTGAATTCGCGTAAAAGAGAGCGCAGTCGAAAAAGCGTGCGCACAACCACTTAAGTGTGGGGGGAATGTGCGTACATGATTAGTCACTACAAAAAATAGACAAAACGCGCGCATTTTCTTTGTGCTAAAACGTGAAAAGTTGTGGTATAATACCTCTCACATTTACGTTGATTTGAAAGCGCTCCGGCTTGCGGACGTAAATGGTGAGACTACTGTACGCTAAAAGGGAGGCACTCGGGAATCCGAAGATGGACGGTAGTACACTTTATGTACTGCCGTTTTTGTTTCGGGACTTGAGTCCAGAAAGGAATCTATGAGTAAGTTGAATACCCGTCATGTTTACACCTCGGAATCGGTGTCTGAAGGACATCCTGACAAGGTGGCGGATGCTATTTCTGATGCAGTTTTGGACGCATGCTTAGCGTTGGATGATCGCGCTCGCGTCGCTTGCGAAACGGCCTGTGGCACGAATTTGGTTGTTAATTTAGGTGAAATCACCTGCCGTGGCTTTGAAACCGTGAATACGAAGGCAATCGCTGCCGACGTGATTAAGCGCATTGGCTATGATGACCCTACCGAAGGCTTCTGTTATCAAGACTTCGCTTATGTCAACAATTTGCATGCGCAGTCGCCTGACATCAATCGCGGTGTGGATCGCGCAGACCCTGAAGACCAGGGCGCAGGCGACCAAGGTATGATGTTTGGCTACGCTACCAATGAAACGCCTGAATTTTTGCCTTTGCCTTTAGTGGCTTCTCATCGCATTTTGAGCGATTTGGCAACCTTGCGCCACGAGGGCAAGATTGACTATCTTCGTCCCGATGCGAAGGCCCAGGTTTCCGTGCTTTATGATGGTGGCAAACCCATTGCGATTACCGACATCGTTTGCTCGCATCAAACGCGTGACGTTCCCGAATCGCAGATTCACGCCGATCTGGAAGCCGTCATCCGCGAAACTCTCGCCCCGACAGGGCTCTTGACCAATGACACGCGCTTCCATATCAATCCGACAGGTCGTTTCGTGATTGGCGGTCCGGCTGGTGACTCAGGTGTGACGGGTCGTAAGATTATTGTGGATACTTATGGTGGTGTCGGTTCTCACGGTGGTGGTGCTTTCTCGGGTAAGGACCCTTCAAAGGTGGACCGTTCTGCTGCGTACTACGCACGTTATGCTGCGAAGAACATTGTGGCTGCAGGTTTGGCAGACAAGTGTGAAATCCAGGTCGCATACGCAATCGGCGTGGCGCGCCCGATGAGCATCAACGTCTCCACTTACGGCACTGCTAAGGTCGCAGAAGAAAAGATTGCAGAGCTTTTGCTCTCTGGCAAAATCTTTGATTTCCGTCCTGCAGCCTTGATTCGCGACTTGGATTTGACGCACCCGAAGGGGTGGTCCTATTCCGAAAGCTGCACCTATGGTCACTTTGGTCGCGCCAATGTGCCGTGGGAACGCATTGACCGCGCAGAAGCTCTCAAAGCCGCACTGCTCTAAGAATAAAGCGCGATGAAACGTGACTGTTTAAAAGCGGAGGTTTAACGCCTCCGCTTTTAAATTTGAAGACAAGCCTTTTCAAAGTTCAAGACAAGCCTTTTTGACTTTGAAAACAAGCCTTTTAGGAAGCTTGATTTTAAAGGCTTTTGGAAGGGTGTGTTTTGGAGCTTGTAGGGTCGTTAAAAAGGGTTAATATAAATTTCTGGTGTCATTTTTATTTTAGGAAATGGCGAAAAGAGGGGTTGACGCTTTTTGTGGGTGCGTGCTACAATGAGCGCATCTTTCGGGGTGCTACTGGGCACGGTGTCCAGATGCTGAGATGAAACCCGTTAACCTGATCAGGGTAATTCCTGCGGAGGTAGTTATGAGCGTGATGGAAGAAACCATCTCTAGCGCCATTGTGCGCTCTTTTTTCAAGAAGTTTGAAGATTATTTGGCCGTGGACGTGGGTATTGTTGGCGCGGGGCCTTCGGGGCTTGTTGCGGCAAAGTATCTTGCGGATCGCGGACTAAAAGTGGCGATTTTTGAGAGTAAGCTGGCTCCTGGTGGTGGCACATGGGGTGGGGGAATGCTCTTTAATGAGGTGGTGGTGCAAGATGATGCCGCGGAAATTTTACATGGGTTTAATATTTCCACGGTGGATATGGGGAATGGGTATCATACGTTGGATTCCGTAGAATTGGCCTCGGGCTTGATTTTCGGAGCGCGTAAGGCGGGGGCGGTGATTTTTAATACGATGTGTGTGGAGGATATCTGCGTCCGTGAGGGATGTGTGTGTGGCTTGGTGGTGAATTGGAATCCAGTGCGTCGTTTGGAGATGCATGTGGATCCTTTGGTGGTGACGGCGCGTGCGGTTTTGGATGGTACGGGGCATCCTTCTGAAATTGTGCGGAAGGCTGTAGAGAAGGCTGGGCTGAGGGTTGATTCTCCAACGGGGGGTATCATGGGTGAAAAGCCGATGTGGATGGAGGATGGTGAACGCACAACGGTGTTGAATACCAAGCGCCTTTATCCTGGGCTTTATGCGTCTGGTATGGCTGCAAATAATGTCCAGGGTGGCTTTCGCATGGGACCAATTTTTGGCGGCATGTTGAAATCGGGCAAGAAGGTCGCAGAATTGATTGCGGCAGATTTGCAGGGTTAAGCGATGGATGCCTTTGGTCTCTATTTGGTGGTGACGAACCCCGTCACTTCTTACGAGGAGGTAACGGAGGCTGCGGTGCGTGCAGAGTTGCGCTATGTTCAACTGCGGATGAAAAATGTGCCGCGTGATCAAGTGTTGGCTACAGCGCGGCGCATGCGCGCAATTACGCAGGGTTCGCAAACGTGTTTGATTATTAATGATGATCCTGCGCTTGCGGTAGAAGTGGGCGCGGATGGTGTCCATTTAGGGCAGGGGGATATGCCGATTCTTGAGGCGCGAAAGCGTTATCCAGAATTACGTATTTTCGGTTTATCAACGCATTCTTATGCGCAGATGGAGGCTGCGAAGTCGGTGATGCCAGATTATGCTGGAGTGGGGCCAGTGTATGCGACTCCGACAAAGGCAATTCCTGATCCGGTTTTGGGGCCGAGTGAGGCTGGGCGCATTGTACAAGCTTCACCATGGCCGACGGTGGCGATTGGTGGGATTGATGAGGAGCGGTTGCCAGAAGTGATTCGCGCAGGTGCGGTAAATTTCTCGGTGGTGCGCGCAGTTTGTCAATCAACTGAGCCTTATCAAGCAATTTACCGTTTGCAGACGATTTGGCGTAAGGCGTATGAAATACAGTGTGGGGCGGAGTAAAGGGTGCGTCTTGTTTTTGTAGGATTAACTTTATTAAGAAAGGGGGGGTGAATTCTTTCGCAAATCATGCTAAAGTGTAGGTGTATTATTAATTAATGTATTTAAGAAAAGGAGACAGAGGATGCGTCATTTGTTGACATGGCTAGGTCTTTGTTGCACAACGATGTGTTTCGCGCAATCCGTGATTGATTTGGGACATCGCCTTTGGCAGGTGCGTTTGGCTAATGGTACAGAAGCGTCCATTACGTTGCCCGCTACGCTTGCAGATGTACAATTAGGCCCTAAGGCCGAAGAGGCTGTTTACGGCGCTTTAACCTTGAAGCATCAGTATGTAGGCGAAGCTGTTTATACAACGGTATTTGATGTGACTGAGGCAAATCAAGGCCGTTATGAATTATTCTTAGAGCGCGTTTTGTGGAAAAGTACGGTCATTTTGGATGGTAAGACGATTGGAAGTTATGACTCGCTTGCCACACCGCACCGTTATCCTTTAATGTTGCAACCTGGTCGTCACACGCTTTCAGTGTGCATTGACAACTCGCTCATTCATCCCATTGGCGAAAAGGCGCATAGCTATGGTGATGCGATGCAGACGCGGTGGAATGGTATTTTGGGTAAGATTGAATTGCGTCCCTTCAATCCCTTAATGGCCGTTCGCATTGATGCGCCTGCGGGTGATACTTTTACGGTGACCTTGCCACCAGCAGCGCCGTGCTTAAAGGGGGAGACGCTTGAGATTTCCGTGGAGGGCGTGGCATTGGAAGTGTTGTCGCGCGAAGATCGTAAAATCGTGGCACGCATTCCAAATGCGAAGTTGTGGTCGCCTGATACGCCGAATTTGTACACTGTCACCCTCAAACATCCTGAATGTGCAGAAGGTACGCATAAGTCTTTTCAACATTCCATTCGTTTTGGCTTCCGTACCTTTGCACGTGAAGGTAATCGCCTTTTCTTGAATGGCAACCCGCTTTTCGTGCGTGGTAATCTTGAAAACTGCCACTTCCCCTTGACGGGTTATCCTGTGACCGATAAGGATGGGTGGTTGAAGATCTTGAAGGCACAGAAGGATCAGGGTGCCAATCAGATTCGCTTCCATACCTGGTGCCCGCCACAGGCCGCCTTTGATGCTGCTGACGAACTCGGTATTTTGTTGTCCCCTGAAGCGGGAATTTGGATTGATGGTTGGATGACGAGTACCTATCCTTACTTGAAGGGGTTAGGTAAGGGTCCTGAAAGCGTAGACCAATTCGTGCAGAATGAATTGCGCCGTATTTTAGATGCTTACGGCAATGCACCCTCCTTCTTCTCGCTTTCTATTGGTAACGAACTCGGCTCCTCTGACTTTGCGAAGTTGAATCTTTGGATGGAAGCTTGCAAACAGTACGATACACGTCGACTCTATTCGGCCTCAACAGCTCGTCAGATTACGGCTGCAGACGATTTCACTGTAACGCACGCCTATCCAGGCATTGGTATGATTCGCGAACGTCTCCATCCAGGCACAGATTGGGACTATGAAGGTAGTTTCCATCGCACCACGGTGCCGGCGATTGCACACGAAATTGGTCAGTGGCCTGTCTATCCAGACTTTGATCGTGAAATCCCGAAATATACGGGCATTTTGCGTCCGTGGAATCTTGAAATCTTGCGCCAACAGAGTGCAGAAGCGGGCGTTTTGCGTTTGGTTCCTGCTTTCAGTAAGGCCTCGTTAAAGACCAATCGCTTGATGTACAAGGCAGAGATTGAATCCTTCTTGCGGACGCCTTCGTGTGCAGGTGTGTCATTGCTCGGTATTCAGGACTATTCGGGTCAAGGTGAAGCGTTGATTGGGTGGTTGGATAGTTTCTATGATGTGAAGCCTGGAGCAGAAGACCAAGTGTCGGCGTCGATCTTTTTTGCGAATACGGTGCCGTTGGCACGCTTCGCGAAGGATATCTGGACCACTGCCGAAACACTTACCGTTAAACTCTATATTCATCATTACGGAGATAAGCCCTACCAAGCAAAACTTCCTTGGACGTTTGCTGGTCAGTCTGGCGAAGTGACTTGCCAAGTACCCACAGGTACTGTAAAAGAGGTTGCAACGCTTGAATTCCCCTTAGGGAAACTTGCTGCACCTGCGCGTCACACCTTGACCTTTGGAGAAAATCGTTGGAGTATTTGGGTTTATCCTGCAGAGGTTGATGCCTCTGTGCCTGCCCAGATTACCGTTACAGATGACTACGATACTGCGCTTGCAGCTGTAAAGGCTGGCGAAAAAGTGCTTTTTGATGCAAGCCAATCGGGTAATCCTAAGCGCATTTTGCCATCGGCTTTCAAGCCTGTTTACTGGAGTACAACATGGTTCCCTGGTCAACGCGCGCTTTCGTTGGGTATGTTAATTCAGCAGAATTCGGCTGCCTTTAAAACCTTCCCGACAGAAGATTGGCAAGATTGGCAGTGGTATTACTTGGTAAATAATGCGAAAGTTTTCCATTTACCAGGACTTTCGGATACTTTTGTGCCGTTGGCAATGCCGATTATTGACTTCCATAAACCTGCAATGGCGGGTATGATTTTTGAAGTGAAATGTGGCGAAGGTAAACTCTTGGTCTCAGGCTTTGACTTGACGATGAATCGTCCAGAAGCGCGTCAGTTGTATCGTTCCTTGATGGATTATGTGGCATCTGATGCTTTTAATCCTACGGAAGAGGTTTCCACACAATGGTTGGATGAAACCTTTAAGGCTCCTAAACGCGAAGTTGCTCCGCGACCTTCTCAGTATAAGGCTGCAACAGCCTACATTGAATGTGCAGCTTTCCGTACAAATGAGGCAAAAGATGAGCCTTGGCGTAAGCGCAATGATCGTGCAGAATTGACTGCCGGTACGTATGATCTCTTCGGGACGAATTTGCGTACTTGGGCCGATAATAAGGGTAAATATTGGGTTGCTGATGATTTAACCATTGTTTTTAAAAATGCAACCAATATCCGCGGTAAGTTGTTAGTACGTTTTCGCGACCCAGATAGCGGAGGTAAGCGTACAGCAACTGGTACTTTTGATGGCGCACGTTCATTTGTCATTCCTGCACATGGAGTGACGAAAGATAATCCTGATGGTGTCTATTGGTTAGAATTATCCGTTGACATGGAGGACTTCCTTGACGGTGAATTGCGCCTAAAGGTAAAGCGTACAGGAGGTCCCAATATCATGCTCGATCGCGTGATTTTGATTCCAAACGCAGGTTAAGACTTACAAAATAAACAAAAACCGCCGAGGATAATTCCCTTCGGCGGTTTTTGTTTAGTGGTAAAGTGGAATTACTTACCTACGCAGAACGTTGAGAAAACGCGGTCAAGTAAGTCATCTGCATATGTGCGACCTAAGATATCGCCGAGCGCTTCTGCGGCAGCGCGAAGTTGTTGTGCAGCAGGGACATAGCCAATATCTCCCTGTTTGAAGGATTTAATCGCTTCGCGCAAAGCTTGGTCTACAGTTGTAAGCAAGGCAAATTGACGTTCATTTGCAAGTGTTGCGTGGGCAGTTTCCTCACCGCTAAGCTGCAAGGTCTTACGTAAGGCATCACAAACGATACTTCGTGCGATGTCGGGTTCTGCCTGAGCAGAAATTGCGAGAGAGCCTTCTGGAGCAGGGCGGCGGTCTGTTTTTGTATGAATTACAATTACACCAGTAGGAGGTGTTTCATCTGCATCTCCTGCAGTGAGATAGAGGACTGCGTCAGCTTGTTCTAAGAGCGCTTTAGCGCGCGCCACACCTTCGCGTTCAACTGCGCCAGGTGCGTCGCGCAAACCTGCGGTATCTGTTAAACGTACAGGAACGCCATCTAAGAGGAAGGTCTCTTCAATAGAGTCACGCGTGGTTCCTGCTTCTCCACTTACAATTGCGCGCTCATAACCGAGTAGAAGGTTGAGAAGAGTGGATTTACCTGCATTAGGCCTACCCGCAATCACTACGAGTGCGCCATCACGCATTAGACGGCTCTGGTGCCATGTGGAGAGCAGCGCCTTTGTACGTTCTGCTAATTGCTGAAGACGTTCGGATGCATCATAAAAGAAGTCGTCAGGTAATTCACCTTCATCAAAATCCAAAAGATGTTCTACCTGCACAGAGTGCATTAACGTGTCTTCGTAAAGCGGTGTTAATGCTTCACCGAGGCGTCCTTGCAAATTGGCACGTGCAGCTCGTTCAGCGCGTGGGCTTCGTGCTGCAATGATGTCGGCCACCGCTTCTGCTTGAGTTAAATCCATACGGCCGTTTAAAAAGGCTCGCTTTGTGAATTCGCCAGGCAGTGCGGGGCGCGCGCCAAGTTCCCACAAACGTTCTAAAACGCGTTGAGGTACAATCTTACCGCCATGAACATGTAACTCAATAGTGTCTTCTCCGGTATAACTCTTAGGAGCACGGAAGAAGAGAAGAATTGCGTCATCAAGGACCTCTCCAGTGGCGCTATAAAGTGAGGCATATGCAAAGGTGCCTGGGGCTCGTTGCGAGGGTGGCGTGGTAAGACGCGTTAATTGGTCTGCGATAGAATAGACAGCGTCTCCGCTTAAACGAATAACAGCGACGCCACCCATCCCTGGAGCAGTGGCTAAAGCAGCAATGGGTTCAGACATAGAGCGACCTCACAGCATAGGCAAAAAGCGCTTCACCAACGGTTTGGACTGGTGCGACAACGGTAGGTTCAATGCCAGACTTTCGCAAGGTTGTTGCAGTCGGCTCGCCCATTGCGATAATATCCTTTGTGCGGTCTGTAGTGGAGCTTAACCACGCACGTGCGGCACTTGAAGAGGCAAGGAAGACAACGTCATGGGGTGGCGGCATTTCTGTGGGGCATTCTAGAGTTCGGTAAATAGGGAGATCTTTTACCTTGGCACCGCGTTGTTTAAGGGCTTCTGCAAGAGAGCCGCCCGCTTCTTCACTACGAATCCGCAAAATCTTTATGCTTGTGAGATCGTTAGGTAAGGTCGCAAGTAAACCCTTAGCAGAGAACTCACGTTCGGGAATAACCATATCGGTATTTAAATAGGCGAGGGCTGCAGCAGTAGCAGGGCCTGTAACCGCGATTTTCTTTGGGAGAAATTGAATTGGACTCGTCATTTGAGTCATCAACATCTTAGCTGCAGTAGGAGAGGTGACAACCAAGAGATTGTAACCTTTACTTGGGCGAATCTTCACAGGTGCTGTGGGTTCAAAGCGAATCAATGACTGCACTACGGGAATGCCGCCATGGTCAACAACTGCACGACGCGCCTTTTGTGCAACATTGTCACTTCCTGTAATCCAGACCTTTCGCCCCGCAAAGGCGCCATTGAGCGGGAATTCCTGCGTTGTGAAATTGCCGAAAAGGAGAAGTCCAGGACGTTCAAGCGTGCGCGGCGGTTGCTGCGCGAGCTCACCAGCTGTACCATGTTCAATGGTTTGGGTAGGTAACCCTGCATCATAAACGATGGCGTAGGGGGTTGTAGGAGGATAATCCTTAGCAAGGTCGCTTGCCATGCTGAGCGCCATAAACCACACATGCGGCATTTCGATACCCGTACTACGCGGCGTAGCGACTTGAAAACCGCGTGCTTCTCCGCGTTTTGTGAGAAGCATACCAGTAGCTGTTGTGGCGGTTTGTAATGCGCTAACGCCAGGATAGACGCGAAATGCAATGCCATCTGCTGCAAGCGCATCGGTTTCTTCGGTTAAACGTCCAAAGAGTCCAGGGTCGCCACCTTTGAGTCGAAGAACGCGTTGTCCGCGGCGTACATGTTCGCAGATTAGTGCGGTAATCTCGGGTTGTTGCAACGCATGTTTTCCGCTACGTTTGCCCACATAAATCTTTTCACATGAAGGTTGCGCCTCGTTCAGTAACGTAGCGTCCATAAGGGCATCGTAGATGATACAATCGGCTGCTTGGATTTCGCGAAGCGCGGCTAAGGTACACCCTTCGCCATCGCCAACACCTGCACCAGCAAAGCGTACACTTTTGATATAGAGATTCCGCAATGTACGCATCTGCTGATCTTCTTTTCGGAAGGTGACAGCCAAGTATCCCTGTCCAGGGGGCGGAGTAAGCTCTTCAAGGGAGATGTATTTGCTGATGCGATGAGCTTGATTTAAACGATGTAACGCGGCAGCCGCAATGACGATCGCATCAAACTTCCCCTCATCAAGTTGTTGCATACGTGCGGGAATAGTGCCACGTAAGGTGCGACGTTCTGCAGTTGGGAAATGCATGGCAGCCCATGTTTCACGACGGCCACTGCTAATGCCAATGGTTCGAGGCTGTGTAATACCTTCACGTAAAACAAGCGCATCGCGCGGATCTTCGCGCCAAGGAAGCCAAAACCAATCAAGTCCTTCAGCGAGCCCTTCAGGAGGTAAATCTTTCGCCGAGTGAATTGCGCAGTCAATTTCACCACGCGCAAGCGCTTCGTCAAGATCTTGTGTAAAGAAATTGCCTGGCGTTTGACGAAGGTCAGTTTTTAAGTCGCGATCTCCAGGAGAGGAGAAGGGGCGCAATTCAAAGGTAAGTCTCGTTTGTGCGTGAATACGGTCCAATGCCGCCTGTGCTTGGATTATTGAGAGTTTAGAATCGCGTGCACCAACAATTAACGTGCGTTTAGTCACAGGAAATCTCCGCATAAGTGGCATCAGCGATGCTTAAAATGGTGTTAATAGTGCCCGTGCGTTTGAGGTAATTACCGCGTAAGACGTCTAAATCGCAGACGTCTTCTCCAGTGACATTACGCGGGGCTCCAAGATCATAAACAGGAATGCTGATTACCTTTGCATCAAAAAGAGGTTCGGGCACTGTTAATGCAGCAATAAAACGCGTTGCACCCTGACAAGCAGCCTGCCATTGGTCAAGCGGTAAGCACGGCACGCCTTCAATCGGATGGCGATGATAAAGCATGGTTACTTCTAGCCCCATTGCTTGTGCTTTTGCAAGGGCTGCACGTCCTAAAGCTCCCGTACCAGCAATCACGACACGTCCAAAGGCTCCTTCAAGTGCCAATTCCTCTACCTCAATCTGCGGCAGATGGGGTGCAATCGCTGTACGTAACCGTTGCGCGCGCTGTAAGGCTTCTGCGTAAGCGCGGAGCAATTGACCATTACTCCAGCCCGCCTCTCGTGCGGTATCCATTGCATCGCGAACTTGTCCCACAATGTGAAATTCGCCAATCATCTTGGCTTTCAAGCCGGCGAGCACATAGGTCAAGTGACGCATAGCGTTCGCGCCACTGTAGGTGTAGGAGCCTTCAGGCAAGTGGAAGGCGTGTTGGAGTAAGCCGCTCGCAATCAATTCTGGCGCTGCCCAAGCAATAAATTCGGTGCGATTGCATGTTGCGAGCATGCACCAACCATAAAGTCCAGAGAGCAACATCAAACGCTTTGCTAAAAGCGCATGTGGCGGTAAGGGGGTAGCCGTATCAATGCCGTGAATGAAGAGTGTTCCAGGAGAACAGTGAGAGAGTTGCTTTGCGAGGGCATCTTTAACCTCTTTTGCGGTGCGGCAACTCTTTCCATTCGTGGAAACACTGATGAGCAAATCATCCGTACGCAAGGTCGCCGGCACAATAAAGTCGCCTTCTGCCCAATTCCCATCTGCGCAACTACACGGCACCTTTGCTGCACGTGCGGCTTGAAGCACTGCACGATTCACATTCTTATCATTCGTACAGGCAATCACTAAGGTCTGTCCTACTACATCTTCATTCTGAAAGATGCGCGTGAGATGGGTAATAGGTAAATCTTTAAACTCAGATAAGGCATTAGGACACACAAGTGTTACCATTGCTCCCGCTTCAAGTAAGGAACGCGTTTTACGCAAGCCTACTTGACCGCCACCTACGACGAGTATAGGCTTCGCCTCAATCAACAAATTCACTGGAAATGTTTTACGCGTTGGGCGCATGGGTAAGATCCATTATGGGGAGTTCATGCCAAGTGGCACAAGGGAAATACTTCGCTGCGGCACGGCAAAGGTAGTCGTGGGACTCATTGTCAATGGTGAGGTCTTTGCGGCCAGGGTAGCGATTGTAAATGATATGGGTGACATTGATGCCACGTTGAACGAGGGCTTCAAAGGCAAGTAACGTATGACTGATGGATCCTAAGACTCCGCCAGTTACGAAAATCATCGGATAACCCATCTGTTGGATATAGTCAATTGTCAGTAAGTTTTCCGTAAGCGGTACCATTAATCCGCCAGCACCTTCAAGCAAAACCTCTTCGTAGCGTTCATTGAGTGTTTGCGTGGCTGTGGTAATCTTCTTAATATCCAAAGGCCGCCCATCAATCTTCGCTGCAAGGTGTGGTGAACAGGGGTAAGAGTAGATTTCAGGCATTGTGAGCCGTTCGTGATCTTCTGGGAGTAAATCGATGCCCATCATCTCGCGATGGCGTAAGATATCTTCTGAGAGGTCTTGGTTGCCAGTTTGTACTAACTTTTGCGTGATGACGCGTTTACCTGCTGCCATCAATTGTTGAGCCCACCATCCCGTGGCAATGCTCTTTCCCGCATCTGTATCAACACCGCTAATAACCGTAACCATGTCAACTCCAATATCAGTTTAATATTCTATCAAAAAAACCGTTCAAACAGTAGTGAAAAAGGTATTAAACATCGGTGTGTACATTAAATTGAATCAAAAGAAATGAGCTTTTTTTACAAAAGAGTGAATCAGTTGAAATTGAGGCTTGATAAAACAAAAAGGCCGCGATAAGCGACCTTTTTGTTTGAGTTAGAAGCGCGTGTAGATTAACCAACTGCGAGGCGCGCGAGCGGCGTAAGTAACTTAACGCTTTTACCATCGCCCACTAAGATTGCACGCGAAGTGCGGAAGGTAATCCATTCACCACCTTGACAGATGCGCATCAAGCCAGGCGGGCAGGCGGCTACGATAGGTTCGTGGCGTGCCATAATGCCAAGTTTGCCGATGTCGGTGGTGACTTCCACGGAGGTAATGTCATCACCTTCAATGAAGATGCCTGAGGGCGTTTCAATGGCGAAGTGAAAGGGTGTTTCCGAGGCCATAGGATGGATTCCTCTTTAGCGTGCGAGGGTCTTTGCCTTTTCACGGACATCTTCAATGGAGCCAACCATATAGAAGGCAGCTTCAGGGAGATCGTCGCACTTGCCGTCCAAAACTTCTGCGAAGGAACGAAGCGTATCTTCGAGCTTCACAAAGCGACCAGGAATACCAGAGAACTTTTCTGCCACATGGAAAGGCTGCGAGAGCAAACGTTCTACCTTACGTGCACGTGCAACGGTCATCTTGTCGCTTTCGGAGAGTTCGTCCATACCGAGGATTGCGATGATATCCTGAAGTTCCTTTGCGCGCTGAAGCAGCTGCTGCACGCCATTGGCTACACGCATATGTTCTTCGCCAACGATTGCAGGGTCGAGCATCGAGGAGGTAGAGGTGAGCGGATCCACTGCGGGATAAATGCCCTTTTCCACGATGGCACGGGAGAGTTCCGTTGTTGCGTCCAAGTGTGCGAAGGTCGTCGCTGGTGCAGGGTCAGTGTAGTCGTCTGCAGGGACGTAGACTGCTTGCACGGAGGTGATGGAGCCGGCCTTGGTGGAGGTGATGCGTTCCTGAAGTTCACCCATTTCCGTGGAGAGCGAGGGTTGGTAGCCTGCTGCCGAAGGAATACGACCGAGCAATGCAGAAACTTCTGCACCTGCCTGTGTAAAGCGGAAGATGTTGTCAATGAAGAGGAGCACGTCCTGATTCATTTCATCGCGGAAGTGTTCTGCTACGGTGAGTGCAGAGAGTGCTACGCGCGAACGTGCACCTGGCGGTTCGTTCATCTGACCGAAGACCATTGCGGTCTTGTCCAAAACGCCAGCTTCTTCCATTTCCTGATAGAGTGAGGTGCCTTCACGCGTGCGTTCACCCACACCAGCAAAGACGGAATAGCCACCGTGGCCCATAGCGATGTTGTGAATAAGTTCCTGAATCAACACGGTCTTACCCACGCCTGCACCACCGAAGAGACCAATCTTACCACCGCGACGATAGGGGGTAAGGAGGTCAATCACCTTGATGCCCGTCACGAGGATTTCAGCATCAGGGCTCTGGTCTGT
>JAZRAG010000132.1:0-25027 GCA_045634445.1 Candidatus Spyradenecus sp.
TTCGATGAACTCGCTTCAATTACGTCCAATTGAAGCCTCTAAAATTCACTGTGCACGCGAACATTTCAAGGCAATTAGTACAGATAAGGTTGTATTTGACGTCGTTGACGACTACAAAGCATTGCTTGAAAAAGTGATGCGGTAATTTACTGTGAGTAATCAAGTATTTACGAAAGGAGTTCGTGATGGATATTCAAGAAGCACTTAAACGCGCCTCGCAGGTGTATGGTGTTAAGCCAGATGAAGTCAAACAAGTCGCTGTGGTGATGATGGCGCTTGATGAAGTGGTAGCGCATATACGCCGTACGACAAATACTAAAACGATTTTATCGAGCGATATTTTTGACTTGCTTCTTTTCATACAAAACGATTCAACATCTTCAGCACCTCAACTGGTTAAGTTAATTGTTAAAAAATGGGATAGAGATCGTATTAGAAATGTTGCAAACACCTTGGTTAAAAAGTATCAACCGTCAGCAACCGGTGAGTTTTTTAAGGGCTTTATTGTTTGGCTCCTTTCTCTTGGGCTTATTATCTTGTTTATTATGCTAGTAGACCATTGTTAACATTAACGATTGAAAGAGCGGTTGTGTGTCTGATCTGGAAATGTGTCAAGATTGATTTGGAGGTGGCTCGTCTGCGAAATGCGCATATGTATGTGCACATGTAAGCATTCATATCATGCGTGTAGGATGTACAGACGTGTCTCGATTGAGTGGTGTAGGGGAGTGACTAGCGTCCCCGTTGTTTGGCAAGAGCACCAGTATTAACGACCTTCCTCCTCTCGAACACCTTTCTCTCCACCATTAAATGCGTAAGAGATGACCTTCTGTTCAAGCTTTTCGCTTTAACGAATAACGAAAAAGGAACTACGAAAAACGACAAAACCCTGTAATGGCAGGCTTTTGTGGTGGTTTAGGGGTGTTTAGAGCGGATGTTTTTGAGGATAAAAATGGTGTTGGCGAGGATGAAAAGGGGCTTAAAAATCACGCTTTTTTTGACGCGAAATTGATTTGTGTCCTCAAAAATGCAGGAAAGGTTGGTTTTACTTGTATTGAAAAATCAATGACTTATGCATGATTTAAAATTTTTTGAAAAAAGTACTTGCAAAGAGATAGGGTTTTGTGCGACTATATGACCCGTTTTCGCGCCACGGTGTTCATCACCACACGGCAACAAATGAAAACGAACTTGATCTTTGAAAACTGAATTCGCTCAAATGTATCCCAGACAGGATTGACCTGGAAGGGATGCGACAGTAGAAAAGCTTGTGCCAGGCAACATCAAATTGGTCTGCCTCACCCGGGGTAAGACCGCAATTTAAATGCTCACGCATTTTATTGACTGAGAGTTTGATTCTGGCTCAGAACGAACGCTGGCAGCGTGGATTAGGCATGCAAGTCGAACGGGATCCGATGAATGAGTAGCAATATGATTTCATTGGTGAGAGTGGCGGAAGGGCGAGGACAATATGGGCAATCTGCCTTTATGCTGGGGATAACTCCTCGAAAGAGGAGCTAAAACCGAATGTGGCGGGTGATGGCATCATCATCTTGCTAAAGGGGGGGACCGCAAGGCCTCCTGCATAGAGATGAGCCCGTAGATCATCAGCTTGTTGGTGGGGTAACGGCCTACCAAGGCAATGACGATTAGCTGGTCTGAGAGGACGGCCAGCCGCACTGGGACTGAGATACTGCCCAGACTCCTACGGGAGGCTGCAGTCGAGGATCATTCGCAATGGACGGAAGTCTGACGATGCGACGCTGCGTGAAGGATGAAGGTCTTCGGATTGTAAACTTCTGTCATAAGGGAAAAAGCAATAGATTCTAATACAATTTAAAGTGGATGGTACCTTAAGAGGAAGCCACGGCTAACTCTGTGCCAGCAGCCGCGGTAATACAGAGGTGGCAAGCGTTGTTCGGATTTACTGGGCGTAAAGGGCGCGTAGGCGGTCGGATGTGTCGGATGTGAAAGCTCTGGGCTCAACCCAGAAAGTGCGTTCGAAACTGTTCGGCTGGAGTACGGAAGGGGGATGCGGAATACAGGGTGTAGCGGTGAAATGCGTTGATATCCTGTAGAACACCGGTGGCGAAGGCGGCATCCTGGGACGTTACTGACGCTGAGGCGCGAAAGCAGGGGGAGCAAACAGGATTAGATACCCTGGTAGTCCCTGCCCTAAACGGTGTACACTTGACGTGGGGGTTTCACCGCCTCCGTGTCGTCGCTAACGCTTTAAGTGTACCGCCTGGGGAGTACGGCCGCAAGGCTAAAACTCAAAGAAATTGACGGGGGCCCGCACAAGCGGAGGAGCATGTGGCTTAATTCGATGCAACGCGAAGAACCTTACCTAGATTTGACATATATCTGCACGACCTATGAAAGTAGGTTTCCTTCGAGGGTGATATACAGGTGCTGCATGGCTGTCGTCAGTTCGTGCCGTGAGGTGTTTGGTTAAGTCCAGCAACGAACGCAACCCCTGTGACTTGTTACTAACGAGTAATGTCGAGGACTCGAGTCAGACTGCCTGTTTACGCAGGAGGAAGGTGGGGACGACGTCAAGTCAGTATGGCCCTTACATCTAGGGCTGCACACGTGCTACAATGGCCGGTACAATGGGTCGCAATACCGTAAGGTGGAGCTAATCCCCAAAACCGGCCCCAGTTCAGATTGAGGTCTGCAACCCGACCTCATGAAGCCGGATTCGCTAGTAACGGCGCATCAGCTACGGCGCCGTGAATACGTTCCCGGGCCTTGTACACACCGCCCGTCACATCATGAAAGCCGTCTGCACCCAATGCCGGAGAGTCTAACCGCAAGGAGGACGCCGTCAAAGGTGTGGGTGGTGATTGGGATGAAGTCGTAACAAGGTAACCGTTGGGGAACCAGCGGTTGGATCACCTCCTTTCTAAGGAGCAAGCCTCATAGTAATATGAAGGCAAGGTGAACTTGACACAAGTTTTTGCTCTGTCGCACCCCTTCCAGACCAAGTTGGATACACATTTGGGGGCATAGCTCAGTTGGTAGAGCGCCAGCTTTGCAAGCTGGATGTCGCCGGTTCGACCCCGGCTGCCTCCACCATATTAAATGGTTTGAGTGAATTTATGATCTTTGACAATTGAATGTTTCTGGGAAGAAAATGCAACGTAAACCGAGCGGGAAGGTTTTAGACATGATTTAAGATCTTTCGGCTAAGCGTATACGGGCGTACGACGGATGCCTTGGCACCATCAGGCGAAGAAGGACGTGACAAGCTGCGATAAGCCTCGGGGAGTGGCAAGTACACTTTGATCCGGGGATTTCCGAATGGAGCAATCCAGTAGGTTTTACCGCCTACTACCGACGGCTGAACACATAGGCCGCCAGGAGCCATACGCAGGGAAGTGAAACATCTCAGTACCTGCAGGAAAAGACATCAACCGAGATTGCGTCAGTAGTGGCGAGCGAACGCGCAAGAGCCTAAACCTGTGAGCCTGCTCACAGGGGTTGCGGGACCACGACGTAGCATGATTTAAGTTAGAGGAACGATCTGGAAAGTTCGGCCATAGCGGGTGATAGCCCTTTACTCGAAAACTTAATGAAGCTTAGTGGTATCCCAAGTAAGTCGGGACACGTGAAACCTTGACTGAATCCGGGGGGCCCACCCTCCAAGGCTAAATACTAGATGGTGACCGATAGTGAACGAGTACCGCGAGGGAAAGGTGAAAAGAACCCCGGAAGGGGAGTGAAATAGACCTGAAATCGTACGCCTACATAACTATTGCGGCGGTCGTCATGGCCGTTGCAGTTTGCCTTTTGCATAATGAGTCCGCGAGTCACTCTGTGTTGCAAGGTTAACCGAGAGGGGAGCCGCAGCGAAAGCGAGTTCGAAATGAGCGTATTTAGTAGCACGGAGTGGACCCGAAGCCCAGTGAGCTATCCATGTGCAGGATGAAGTCCCCGTAACAGGGGATGGAGGTCCGAACTTGTAGGCGCTGAAAAGCCTTAGGATGACATGTGGATAGGAGCGAAAGACTTATCAAACTGGGTGATAGCTGGTTCTCTTCGAAATGCCTTTAGGGGCAGCCTTGGTAAGGCAACAGATGGGGGTAGAGCACTGATTAGACTAGCGGCCCTGCCGGGTTAGCGACGCTTGTCAAACTCCGAATACCGTCTGCCGAGCGCCAGGAGTGAGACTGTGGGGGCTAAGCTTCACAGTCGAGAGGGAAACAGCCCAGACCACCGACTAAGGCCCCTAAACGGGACTCAGTCACTAAGGATGTGAGGTTTCATAAACAGCCGGGATGTTGGCTTAGAGGCAGCCACCATTTAAACAGTGCGTAACAGCTGACCGGTCGAGAGATCTTGCGCCGAAAATGATCGGGAGTTAAGTCCCGTGCCGAAGTCGTGGATGTACCTTTTGGTACGTGGTAGAAGAGCGTTCTAGTCAGCGTCGAAGGTAGCTCGTAAGAACTACTGGAGCGTCTAGAAGTGATTATGCGGACATGAGTAACGAAAATTGGGGTGAGAATCCCCAACGCCGGAATCCCAAGGTTTCCCGGGGCAGGTTCGTCCGCCCGGGGTTAGTCGGTACCTAAGGCCAGGCCGAAAGGCGCAGCCGATGGACAACAGGTTAATATTCCTGTACTTGACTTATGAGCTTGAGCGAAGACGCGTGCAGAAAGCTAACACCGCTTCCTGATGGAATAGGGAGTATAAGCCCGTAGGTTGGGTCGTAGGCAAATCCGCGATCCTTTATCTGAAAGGTGACATGGAAGAGAGCTTGCTCTCTGAGGGTGTGAGGCTCGGCTGCCTGGAAAAACGTCTAGTGATTGTAAGTTTAGCCGTACCAAAACCGACACAGGTGGGAGGGTACTAAGATACCAAGGCGCGCGAGTGAAACCTCGTTAAGGAACTCGGCACAATAGCCCCGTAACTTCGGAAGAAGGGGTCCCCCGCGAGGGGGCACAGTAAATGGGCCCATGCGACTGTTTAACAAAAACACAGCACTCCGCAAACGCGCAAGCGGATACATGGAGTGTGACAAGTGACCAATGCGGAAAGGTCAAGGCAAGGGGTTAGCCTCTGGCGAAGCTCCGAACCAAAGCCCCCGTGAATGTCGGCCGTAACTATAACGGTCCTAAGGTAGCGAAATTCCTTGTCGGGTAAGTTCCGACCTGCACGAATCTTGTAACGATATGGGCACTGTCTCAACGAGGAGCTCGGTGAAGTTGTAATGCCGGTGAAAATGCCGGATTCCCGCGGAAGGACGGAAAGACCCCATGAACCTTTACTGTAATCTGATACTGGTAATCGATTCGCCGTATGTAGTATAGCCGGGAGCCTTGGAAGGGACATCGTCAGGTGTTCTGGAGGCATCAGTGAAATACCGGTTTCTGCGCATTGGTCATCTAACCGCGACCCGTTTCCGGGCGCTGGACAATGTCAGAGGGTCAGTTTGACTGGGGCGGTTTCCTCCTAAACAGTAACGGAGGAGTTCGAAGGTCACCTCAGCACGGTCAGCAATCGTGCGTCGAGCGCAAGGGTAGAAGGTGGCTTAACTGCGAGAGAGACATCTCGAGCAGATGCGAAAGCAGGACCTAGTGATCCGGCGGTAACTCGTGGCAGTGCCGTCGCTCAACGGACAAAAGGTACTCTGGGGATAACAGGCTGATCGCTGTCGAGAGTTCATATCGACGCAGCGGTTTGGCACCTCGATGTCGGCTCATCGCATCCTGGGGCTGGAGAAGGTCCCAAGGGTTTGGCTGTTCGCCAATTAAAGCGGTACGCGAGCTGGGTTCAGAACGTCGTGAGACAGTTCGGTCCATATCCTCCGCGGGCGCAGGAAATTTGACGGGAAGATTCCCTAGTACGAGAGGACCGGGAATCACGCACCAATGGTGTTGCGGTTGTCACGCCAGTGGCACACGCCGCGTAGCTATGTGCGGAACGGATAAGCGCTGAAAGCATCTAAGCGCCAAGCCTCCCCGAAGACAAGATTTCCCCCACGTAAGTGGAGAAGGCAGGTTGAAGACTACGACCTTGATAGGTTGGAGGTGTACGTGCAGCAATGTACTTAGCTGACCAATACTAATTGCCTACAGGCTTGCCGTTATAACTTCATTATTGAAGCGAAGCAACCGCAGGTTGCGTCGCATTTCTAACCAGAAACATTCGATTGCTTTTCCGGTGGCCATAGAGAGGATGTAACACCCGTTCCCATTCCGAACACGGAAGTGAAGAGCCTCATCGGCGAGGGTACTGCCAGGTTCGCTGGTGGGAGAGTAGCACGCTGCCGGGTTTTACCACAAGCCTGATCTCGAAAGAGGTCAGGCTTTTTTATTTGTGTTTACAACTAAAACTGAAGCCCCTCCCAACATTTGAGCGCTTCAAAAGGCGACTAACGCAAGCAAATGCGTGCACATCCCCTCACGCATACATGCGCCTAAACACAAAATATACGCGCCAAAGACTCTTTTTTGACAAAGAAAATAGGTAAAAACAGCCCCAAGGGCCTTTCCGGTGTTAAAGTCTGCCCATATTTACTAAAGACAGCCATATTCACAGTGTAATATCCTGGCGGAGAGCGTGACCAATGATACGGAAAAGAGGCGCTCGCTTAAAAGAGCGAGGATGTGATATGGTGTGTGATTCTTAATAGGGGAAAGAGACACTCGTAAAAATGCGAGGATATGTTCTTAATATGGAAAAGAGGCGTTCGTAAAAATGTGAGGATGTGTAGAAGAGGTGAAGGGCATTCTTCTCGTGTGCAGATAGGTTAGATGCGAGGGTGACCGCGCAGTGGGGAATTAAAATGTGCGTAATTAGTTGCGCTGGAAGCGTCGTGCAAGCTCTCGATAGGTCGTGAGAATCATTACGGGACGGCCGCGGGGGGTACTATAAGGCATGTCACAGTGTGAGAGTGCGCGAAGTAATGTTTCGGCCGCTTCTCGCGTTTGGATATGAAGGGTGCGTGCGGCTGCAGATGCTGCGGCGCGAGCGGCAACTTCTTGACGCCAGTGGTCAATTCCTTTTCGGACGCCAGTTTTGTCTAATTCTGCAGCAATTTCAGGGATAAGTGTTTGTGGTGGCACTTCTGCGAGTGACATTGGAAGTGCGTCAATTAAGAAGGTATGGTTGTTAAAAGCGCTAATCCCAAAGCCGCATGCTTCTAATTCTGGTAAATATCGTGCGACACGATCGGCATCGGCAGGAGAGAGTTCAAGCGTTTCAGGAATCAGTAGCGGTTGAACTGCAGGTTGTGTGGCTTGTTTTATAAAACGTTCGTAAAAGATACGTTCAAGGGCTGCACTTGCATCAACGGTTACGTAGCCTTGTTCTGTAATGACCAACCAAAAACCAGACTCAAGCACATCTGCAATGCGTAACCAAGCAAAAGTAACCTTGGGTTCGGGTTGTTCTTCTGGCGGTTGCGGGGGCGGCATAATGGGTTGAATGCGCGCTGGAGGAGTGCTGACAGGCTGAAAAGGAGCAGGGGGCGGTTCAGGAAAATGAATTTGTCGCTGTGAAATGGGTGTAGCCACAGGTGTTGGTTTGGGTGCCTGCGGTGTGGGAATAGGAGTTAATGGGGGTATTACAGAAACATGCTTCCCGTCCGATGTTTTCGGAAACACATCTTCAGAAGGAGAAGGGGCTATGGATGAAATTGTGGAATTTGGAGGCGAAGTGGGCGTAGGCAATAGGTTTAATGCGTCTGCAATTGCGGTTGAAACGGCATTAATGACCTGGTTGCCTCGGCGGAATCGCACTTCACGTTTTGCAGGATGAACATTAACATCCACCATTTCTGGTGGCAAATCAATGAATAATACAAGCGAAGGACGGCGGTCGCGCAGAGGCCAAACTTCACGGACAGCGTACTGAATTTGTGCGGCAGTCGCTGGGCGCTGGTTGATAAAAACGTGTTGTTCAGGTGTTCCAAGGGCTGGTGCATCGATTCGTGAGATATATCCAGTGACAGTGATCTCATTTTCGGTATGCTGAATTGCAGTCAGTGTGCGTGCTACAGGAGGCCCGAGCAACGTCCGGATGCGATCTTCTACGGTGTCACCCTCGGGTAAACGGAACAAATCTTTCCCATCAGATCGTAGACGAATCGCAACCGTTGGATGTGCAAGTGCAATCGCAGTTAAGGTTTGACGGATGCGAGCGAGTTCCGTTGTGGCTGCACGTAAGAATTTTCTTCTTGCGGGTAGATTGAAGAAGAGGTCGCGAATACGGAGCGTGGTACCAACGGGATGCCCCATGTCGGTGACATTTTCTAATGTGCCACCTGTGACATCAATTTGTGTACCACTTTCATCTTCTGCGCATCGTGTGATGAGGGTAAATCGCGAAACACTTGCAATAGAGGGAATTGCTTCACCTCGGAAACCGAAGGTGTTAATCTGAACAATATCCTCAGAAGTGGTGATTTTACTCGTTGCTTGACGTTCTAATGCCGCTAATGCGTCTTCGCGCGACATCCCATAGCCGTTATCTTCAACTTCAATGACTTTTGAACCACCGCCTTCTACAGAGACCGTGATGCGTGTAGCCATTGCATCCAGCGCATTTTCCACTAATTCCTTCACTACGGAGGCTGGACGTTCTACGACTTCACCCGCTGCAATTTGGTTTGCGACGGTTTCGGGTAAAACTTTAACAGCACTTCGTGGAGGAGAAATCATGCGTTGAGATCCTGGAGGAATGTGGTTATTTTATCACGCAAAGCGCGCGAATCTAAGCCGCCCCATGTGCGCAATTCGGTTTCAGAACCTTGTGGGATGAAGTTGTCTTGCCAACCTAAAATGAGGACAGGTGCGTCATGGACTTCTGCAATGGCAGATCCAAAACCTGCTTGAGTGGCTGCATTTTCCAACGTAATCAGCGGACGTCCCTTTAAGGTTCCTAGAACTTCGGGCAATGGCTTAATTTGTTCAACAGCAATGAGGGGCAAATTCAATTCTGTTGCAATAGGCGCCACCCAAGCAACCGTATCGCCTAATGCCAAAAGGCAAGGGGAGTGGATATCTGTTTGAAGCGGAATTGACGTTGGCACAGCCTCAATGATATTGCCACGTGGATAACGAATGACTAAGGGGCTGTCTTTGCTGATGCCTTGCTGCAATGCATGTCGTAAACCATCGCGTGTGGTCGGCGCATAAAACGTAAGATTGGGCAACGCACGCAACATCGCGATATCGTAGAGACCGTGATGTGTGGGGCCATCGGCACCAACGACCCCCGCACGATCTAGGCAGAGGGTTACGGGCAGATTAGGTAGGCATACGTCATGCATAATACAGTCAATGGCACGCTGGGCAAAGGTAGAGTAAATTGCCACATAAGGTCGAAGCCCTGCTGCAGCAAGCCCCGCTGCAAATGCAACAGCATGTTCTTCGCAAATTCCCACATCATAAGCGCGATCAGGGAATTCCTTAAAGAAGTTGGTTAACCCTGTGCCATCACGCATTGCCGCAGTAACTGCAACAACGCGTTCATCTTTACGAGCCAAATCGCAAAGCATTTCACCAAATGCGTCCGACCACGATTGCGCGGGAGGTATTGTGTTTGTGGGAGCGGTCGTTTGCGCCCATGGCGAAACACCATGCCATTTGGAGGGATTACGTTCTGCTGGCGGATAACCTTTACCCTTAATAGTGGCAATATGTAACGCAATCGGAACGTGTCCTTCCGCAGCGGCACGTAATGCAGCACAAAGCGCTGGAATATCATGCCCATCAATCGGCCCAATATAACGCAATCCGAGATCTTCAAAAATAGCAGAACGATGACGTAATAAGAGCGGTTTAACGACTTGTTTAAAGGCGCGATAGAGCGACTTTAAGCCATTTAAGCGTAATTTGTGACCTGCAGCTTCTGCTGCGGCACGGATACGATTATAACGAATACTTGCGATGCGGCGTGCAAACATGCGTGCGAAAGCGCCCACATTCTGCGCGATACTCATGCCATTGTCATTAATCACGAGGATCATCCGCTCGGTGGTATGACGAATCGCATTCAACGCTTCAAGTGAAATTCCATTTGTTAATGAGGCATCACCTACTACGGCTAAGATGTTTTCATTACTCTTTCGCGCATCACGTGCAGCGGCCATCCCCAATGCCGTCGAGAGTGCTACGCCTGCATGCCCACCGACAGCCATATCATATGGAGATTCTGCAGGGAAGGGGAATCCTCGGATGCCATTAAACTGACGCAAGGAGTCCATCGCCTCATTACGTCCTGTCAACATCTTCCAGGCATAACTTTGATGGCCGACATCCCAAATGACTTTATCTGTCGGGAAATCAAAGACGCGACAAAGTGCAATGGTGAGTTCAATCGTTCCCAAACTCGGCGCAAGATGTCCACCCGTATGCGAGAGCACATCAATCATACGCTCACGCATTTCGCTTGCGAGCTTTGGCAAGTCGGCCTCAGGGAGAAGCCGAACATCCTCTGGTTTTTTAATTTGGTTTAAAAGGCTTGTACCCATATTCGCTGGAATTAATACGTGCCGAAGATTTGATAGAAACGTGTGCGTAAGTCGCCATTTACATTGACAGGTTCGTCTGGGCCGCCACGTAAGTCAATATAATCGGATAGGATTGCAAATGCTTCACGCAGAACAGGGTCATTTTGAATCGTCGGACCATCCTTCTTATTACCACCCTGACGTTCCAATGCATCTTCCTGCAACTTTTCAATTGCGCGTTCTGCGCGCATCCGTACGCGACGATCATCCATCTTTAGGGGAACGACCTTTTCGTTATTGGCCTTACGCACATGCTCAACGAGTTGCAATGCGGCAGAAGCTTGTTTATCCTTTTGCAAACGCGTCTTGGAGGCGGCCATTAAACGTGGCAAATAGGGCGCGATATCAGAGGTGCGTGCATAATATGCGGGCTGCACCGTGCTGTAAGGAAGCGCACCAGGGAGTTGGTCTTCTCCAAGTTCAAGCGCGTCATAAATGGAAGGGATGACAATGTCGGGCTCAACACCACGAAGCTGGGTCGTCCCACCATTAATACGGTAGAAACATGCGGTAGTGATACGATTTGCGCCATAAGTGCTGGTTGGTTTGCTCAAAGGCTGCACCGTTTGTACTGTACCTTTACCATGTGTTTTGGAGTCGCCAATAATAATTGCGCGGCCATAATCTTGCAACGCAGAAGCCACAATTTCGGAAGCCGATGCAGAGTTGCGATTGACAAGCACAACAACTGGCTTGCGGAAGGCCACGACACCCATGCCGTTTAAGACCTCAACAGTACGTGCGTCACGAATCTGTACCACAGGGCCTGTGACAAACTGAGCGGTCATTGAGAGCGCTTCCATTAAAGAACCGCCGCCATTATTACGGAGGTCAATGACAAGACCATCCACATGCTCAGTATTAAACTTCTGGAGATAGACGAGCAAGTCACGGGTCATGGAAGAGGCCTTCTCTCCCTTTTCTCCACTGACTGCACCTGCATAGAACGTCGGAATGCGCACATAGCCTAACTTGCGTTTCGTGCCATCTTCTAAGTCAATTTGCTCTACGCGACCTGTGACCGCCTGCTGTTCAAGGCGAATTTCATCGCGAATCAAGTCCACAATCTTCGTACGCGTGCCACTCTTATCAGAGACCGGAATCACTTTAAGCGTAACCTTTGTGCCCTTAGGACCACGAATCTTACGCACGGTCTGGCTTAAGGGCTTATGGCAAATATCCTCAATGGGATCATCACCTTGACCCACACCAATAATGCGGTCACCAACGCGAAGGCGGATTTCGCGCGTATCGTTTGCAGCGGGCGCACCAGGCATCAATTCGGTAATGCGAATCATGCCATCGTCATAACGCAAAGTCGCGCCAATGCCACACAAAGTCAAATTCATGTCCATGCTGAATTCTTCAAAATTCATAGGAGACATATAGTCCGTGTGCGGGTCATAAGCGGTCGCTGCAGCAGAAAGGATACGCTGCAATGCGCTTTCAGAATCCATTTCGCTAAAGACATCCTTTAAGGTGCGATAACGCTTGGCAATAATTTCCTTCACAGGAAGGGAGAGGTCTTCCTCCGCAGAATACTCTTCTTCGTTTTCTGCAACGTCTTCCTCTGGTGCATTTGCCTTCTCTTCAGCATCCAATTCCTTGGCTAAGGTCAATGCGAGATATTCATTTTTCAACATCGCATGCCAGAGCTTCAACTGTTCATCGCGATTTGCTGGGCGTTCAGCATCACGACGTTTCCACTGGAAGTACTCTTCCTTTGTGAAGTCAAAGGGTTCGTCTTTGCTCAATGTCTTTTCTGCATAGGCGCAACGTTCATTAATGCGTTCACGAACCAAATCAACCAATTCGTAGCCAAACGTTAAATCACCCTTTGTGAGGAGATTGTCGATTTCAGTTTTGAGCGGCTCAAGCTGTTGAAGGTCTGCTTGCGTTAAGAGCGTGCGGTCATAGTCTAAGGAATTGACGAGATTGGTCCACGTCACAGCAGAAAGGCGGTCATTAAACTGTTCGCCAGAGAGATGTGTCGCGTTAATCTGACGAATCATGCGACGCGAAATTTCGGTATATTCCTTTTGTGGAGCCAACTCTGCCGCAAAGAGAGTTGCGGTGAAGATTAACGCAGGAAAGATAAAAATACGTTTCATAGGGGGAGATATTAGGGTTTTAAAGAAAATGTTAGATTTCTTGAGTGATATCAAGCGCTTCTAAGTGCGAAACGCAAGCTGCGATTTCTGTAGCATCTAAAACGATATTGCCAGAAGTGAGTTCTTCAATCAAGTTTAAGTGTGAACAGATGCGAATCTCGTCTAATTGCTGAGAACCCGCACGGAACTGTTGCCCTGCAAAACAAAGCACGCCACGCGCAGCGACGGGCAGATTGCCGAGATGCTCAGTCGCAGTTGCTACAAGAGTGCGCACTTGCAAGAAAGGCGAACGCATTAAGGGGCGGCCGTTTGCAAGGAGTTGCCCTTCTTCAAGCGTTAATTCGCCACTCCAGTGCTTGGTTTCAATGATAAATACACCTTGCGGCCCCACGGCGATGTGGTCAACATCCTGACCGTTTGGCAGAATGATGCCATTGAAGACGGTCCAGGTCGCAGGGAGACGCGCCAATTCACCTGCAACCATTTCTTCGCCACGCGCACCTTTAAAGTAACCATAGACCAAAGAACGCTGACGTTTTTGGAAGAGATAAAAGGCGAAGAAAGAGGCGCAGAAGAGAATGACGCCCACCCACCATGGCAAGATATCCAGATTGCCAAGTAAGATGCCGGCGGCAAAACCAAAGAGCATTCCAAAGAGAAGAATGGGGATAATGACACGGCGAAGCCCACGGGTGCGAGCTGCATCGCCAGGATTACCACGCATAGTAGCACGTGTATCAGTCATAGAAGTGTATTCCTTAACGTAATTTGCGGAAGAGGTGAATTGCAGCCACACCGAAGACAATGGAGGGGAGGGAGACAGCAATCGCAGGCTTAATCCAGCCTTGGTTGGTTAACAACATTGCGAGTGCGGTAATCGCGTAGTACAAAAGGAAGAGGCCTAATGCCAAGAGAATACCACGGAAGACCGATTGACGCCCCGAGGCAATCCCTGCAGGAATTGCAAAGAGGGTCACCAAAATGATAGAGAAGGGGGCCGCATAATGGTTGTAAGTCGCATAGGAGTCTTCGTGCTTTTGGCGACGGGTTAACCCTGTGCGATCGCGTTCTTTACGGCTAATGCGACGGTCGGCCGCAGAGGAGAATTCGGCATCTGAGTTCTGCACCACGATTTGACGCGGAATGAGATCCATGACGTACACCTGCTTCACCGTGGAGAAGGCGGGTTGCCCCTCGGGAGGCGTAATCACTTCATCCAATTCGTTGTAATAGGTTGCCTTTACGCCACCCTGCAGCCACCATTCTTCGTCTAACCAACGCGCCTCTGGTGCTTCGTACACCACGCGACGTGAGCCATCATCACGAAAGAGCGTTACGCGCACATCATTCAAACGTTCAGGTGTGTCTGGGTGGAAGGAGCCAATCACCAAGTGGAAGCGTTCTTCGGGGTCAAAGTAGGCGCGCCCTATCATCGGTTCACGTCCTGTCACGCGGAAGTCGGAATTCTTAATCGTCATTGCGCGCGCCGCTGCTTCGGGCTTGATGTACTCGGTATTAATGAAGGAGAGCGTTGCTGCCATCAATGCGGTAAGGAGGATTGGCGCTGTAATCGTCGACATTCCAATGCCACCTGCACGCATTGCAATCAGTTCGCTATGACGGCAGAATTGCCACATTGTATAGAGCGTAGAGAGCAAGAAGACTGCGGGGAGCAACCATTCGAGGTACATAGAGAGCGTACCAAAGATAAAGTCGCAGGCGACCACAAAGGTGACGGCAGACTTTGGGTCAAAGCACGCGCTGATGAGGTCAAAGCTCATGAAGAGCAGGGTCAGTGCGCAGAGCCCCAAAAGACACATTGTCGCGGGTAGTGCGAAACTACGGAAGACATAACGGAATAGAATACTCATTGTCCTACTACCTTTCCAAATGAACACAGTGCAATGACACAAAGCATACTCGCCAAGATGAGGCTAATCGCAACCAAAAGGCGCACATGCTTATTCTCTGAGAGATATTCGCAAACAACGCGAACGGTCCACGGATGAAAGACTGCAATCATCCCCAACGTTAAACTGATGTATCCAATCGTGATGGGGATCAAACGTAAAGCGCTCACGTAGTCGCGCGTGGCTAAAATCACTGGCATTGGCCACAACATCAAAATGCCGCCTAATGCGCGCGCACAGAGGAGATTCTCAAGGAAGATACAAATGAGTGGCGTTAAGATGAGCCCACCAATCAGGATCTTCGTCGGCGAAAGAAAGGCCAGGAAATCAATCGGATGCACGGTTAATGCCCAGCATGCCCCTGCCATTGCAATGCAGGTCAATACGATGCCACCTAAACGATGACGTGGGAATTGCGCCACTGCTTTTTGGGACGTGGGGAGGAGAAGGGCAATACCTGTCAAAAGTAATGCGCCTGCTAAGCAAAGCACTTTGAATTCAGCAGACATGTTACTTGTCCTTTCGCTTCGAAGGCGTTTCCGCTTCTTCGGGCATGTGCATAAATCGTTCAGACGAGTCGCGCCATTCATCCCAAGAGGCCTTAACAAATGCTGTTAAGGGAATGGCTAAGAGCAAACCAAGGAAGCCACCAAGTTGCGTCCAGAATAAGAGTGCGAAGACAATCTGCCAAGCCGAGAGCTTCATGCGGTTACCTTGGATGTAGGGCTGCATCACATAACCATCAAAGGTCTGAATGGTGCAGAAGACGCCAAAGATGCAGCAGGTATAAGCAAGTCCAGCGTGGAAGAAGGCCACCGGTAAGGCCACACACAACCCAATCGTCACGCCAAGATAGGGGATGAGGTTGAGCAAGCCTAAGACAAACCCAATGATGAAACCATTCGGCAATCCAAAGAGTTGGAAGGTCGTACCATAGAGGGCGCCCTGAATGGTGACGTCAATGATCTGCCCACGGAAGTAGGAGACCATGATATCATTGAAATTCTTGAAGTAACGCGCCATTGCTACGCGCCCACCTTCGCTAATGAAGGGAATGCGACGCGCGAAGTCCTCTCCAGTGAGCGGTTCCTTCATCACAAAGATGATCCAATAGAAGAAGGTGAGCAACCACAATAAGGCGGCCGAACCTGCCGAGAACACGGCGCCACCCATGTGCACGCCCTTGCCAGCGACTTCCATTAATTTCGACCACGAGAGTGCGCCATCTTTCCCTAAAACGTCCGAAAGATTCGGAAGGATGTTGCTAATCACATCCGCAGCATCCGGGAAAGCATTCACCAATGCATTACGCGTGCCTTCCACAATGCGGGGAAGTGCGTGTGCGAGGTTGCTCCCTTGCTCAATAATAAAGGCGCCAAAGAACCAACAGAGCAACAAGAGCGGAATTGCAAATGAGAGTGAGAAGGCCAATACCGCGAGTGCATCTCGTCCACCAAACCAACGGCGCAAGCGGGCGTACCACGGGCGCGTGAGGAGGCTTAAGAAGAAGGCCACAATCACAGGTCCCACAATATTCAGAAAGTAGGTCAGCCCCTGTAAGAGTCCCATCAAACAGAGTAATGCGCCCACGACAAGCGTCGTGCCGCAGAGCAGGGTAAGGGAGGACGTAATAATTCTGTTTTGAGCAGAAGAAAATGTGAGCGAATGTTTCGTGTTTTCCATGGCGGTTAATCCTTAATGGAGAATGAAGCAGAGGAAATGGAGGTGATGATGAGCTTGGTTACGCGCTTCATCCCATCGCGTTGAATGCGAAATTCGCGCGGAACCCAACGTCCCTCTTCGCGACCAATGCGTTGCACCCACATTCTGCGCACCGCGTTCCCCGTGAGGTCGGTTTGCTCTGTTTGCACGACAAACCCCGTGGAGATGTCAATCCAGAGCAACATCGAATGTACCCCTTTGACCTCTTTAGGCGGGAAAACTTCTAAGACGACGCAGTTGCGTCCGCCTTGACGGGCCTTGAGATTGCGCGCGCTGAGATCTTCCTCCGAGAGCTGATGCACATCGGTCCACCACAAATAGTTGAAGGTCAAGTCCACCCAAGTCAAGTCCGTGTCTGCTACGGGGGTGTTTAAACGCACATTTTCAATCGTCGTCCCATCCGAACTCGTCAATGCGAGCGTCGTCGTACCTGCGCGACGGACTAACTTCGCCTGTTGGATAGGGTCTGCACCTGTTTCGGTGTAAATCTTGCAAGAGGCTTCAGGATTTCCCTCAATCCAATTGAGATTGAGCGCGTAAGGACGCACTACTTCGTTTTGACCACGTGCTTCGGCTGTTTCCAAACGCCCAGCGACATCGATGTTCTCTTGCGGAAACATACTACGCGCTTGTACCAACATCATATTAGGCGTCAAACCTTCAATGGCGCTCTCAGCACCGAGCGGCCCCGCGCTCAACAAGAAAAGGGAAAGAAAAAGTATACTTAGGCGTTTCATAGATGGTTGACCCTATTGAGAAAGGCTTTCGTAAACGTGGATTCAGCAATTTTGCGCAACCACAATGCGCGCAGAATATCGTAGTTGAGCAGATATTCATTGCGGAAGATGGAGGGCAGCTTGGTTAAATCGTAAGGTTGGTCGCTTGTAAGTAAACTCTGCGGACAGAGATCATCACGCACCAAGTCAAAGCAATTTGAAAATGCGTATTCGGCACCCTTAATCGGCGTAAGTGCGCCGCAGCTACACCCCAGCCAATAAGAGGAGAGCAGATTTAAGGCTTCGCGCTCGGGAATGATATTTGCGTGCTGACAGAGTAGGAGCGTGCGATTGAGTTCATCGTAAAGATTGGCCACGCGGTCGTAAGCCATTCGCATGCGCGCACGTAATTCCTGATGCGCGACGCGCTTCAAGAAGGTCTTGTAATCGCGTACAATCGCTGACACGGGGAGATTGAGAGAGAAGCGATTGTAGAGAATGAAGAGATCCCCAGGTGGCGGCTCTTCATCAGGCATATACTCTGTGAGGACACCCTTTACCTCTGCTGCGCGCACCAACTGCGGCAGATAATTCATCGCCGTTAAGCCAGGCAAATGGACCCAACTGCGAATGCGCAGCCCCGTACCCGTTAAGGTAGGGAGTGAGGTTAAGTAACCAAATTGTTCGTCGTAGGCAAAGTCAAGCACAGATGCGAATTGGTCAACGAAGTCCTCTAAGAAGGTGACGCGTTCAACCAAGTCAAGCGCGATGCCTGTCATTGAGAAAGTAAAGTGGTTACCCGCCATCAATTCACACCACACCGAAACCGCTTCACCATTAAAGGTTGGAGTGAAACGCAGGAGATGGTAAGCTTCGTGACGATCTTCGGTTGGCGCAAGTCCATAACGAATGGCCGCAATCGGAAACATTGCCTCATCACGCGTCAAATCTTCATACGGATGAACTTTGGCAAGTTGCTTCAACCACAACTCCACTGGCACGGCGTTCTTACGCGTGTTCTGCGTGGGGAAGGGATAACGCGTGACATTACGCACCAACGAAATCTGCGTTTTAAGGCAGATCATCTGTAATTCATCATGCTCATCCGCAGGATTAGTCTTCATGACCATCCTCCTGAGGGGGATCAACGCGCGGGGGCTGTTGACGAAGTGTCTTAATCTCTTGTGTCAAACGCTTGGCCTCGTCAAATTGGTTGTCTGCGATAGCTTGCCTAAGTTGACGCATTAATTCTTTTTCGCGAAACTTGTGTGCGATCCATGCTGGCGGCGGCCCCTTAAATTCGGTGCACCCTTGCAAATCGGCAAAGAGAATCTTGAGTTCCTCACGAAAGACGTTATAACACTCTGCGCACCCCAAATGGAGCGAGAAGGTAATCTCATCTGCTGCCATGCCGCACTTTGGGCACGTCTTCGGTGCCACGAGTTCATCAGGGAAAGATTCGGGACGTTCGGGGTCTTTGCCAAAAAAATCCTCCAACTGCGGCATTAACTTATCCGTCAAAGCTGCAGGAAGCGGGGGCGGCATTGGAAAATCACCTTCCCCAGGAGGAGGGAAAGGCGTTGCATCCATTGCTGCCACCTGGATGCCATGCTGCTGCTCAAAGGCGCGCTCGCGCGTGGCACAAGCAGTACATACATAAAGTTCCTCCTGTTTGCCCGTATCGGACAAACGGAGCAACACCGTTTCGGCATCATTTTTATGGCAGAGTTCACATTTCATAGTCGCGCTACTTCTACATTAAGCATTCGCGCAGAACGCATTAATTTGCGCAAAAAGATCTTCAGGTTCAGGTAAACGCCCCGTCCCCGTTACACCACAAGCCAATTCCCCTTCACAAGGGAAGAGCAACTTCGCACCACGTGCGAGCAATGTCTTTGCGTTTTCCTGCGTGGCGGAGTGTTGCCACATATGCGTATTCATTGCCGGCGCGAGCAACATCGGCTTCGTGCAGGCCAGTGCAGTCTGCGTCAAAAGGTTATCCGCTAAACCATGGGCGAGCTTCGCCATCGTATTGGCAGAGAGAGGCGCCACCACAAAGACGTCGCACCAATCGGCCAATTCGATATGACGCGGATGCCAATCCGTGGCCTCAGCAAAGGCAGAACGTTCCACCGCATTTTGCGAAAGTGTGCGCCAAGTAATTTCGCCCACGAAGTCCAGCGCACGGTCAGTCGCCACAACGCGCACCTCCCAGCCAGCCCCCTTCATTAAACGAACGAGTGAACACACCTTGTAACACGCAATTGCGCCCGTAATGCCAAGTAATACCTTCACGGTGGCCTCCTTTTGATGCGCGCTTAGAGAATACCGCTACGCACTAAGAGAATATCACGCAAACGGCGATACGCCAAATCAAGTTCATCATTCACCACACGATAGGTGAATTCATGTGCACGATCCATCTCGCCCTGAGCATTCTTCAAGCGCAATTCAATCGTTTCTGCAGAGTCTTCTGCGCGACCTTCCAAACGGCGACGCAATTCCTCAATGCTCGGCGGCTCAATAAAGATATCCGTAAAACCTTCACGAAGCGGATCATTTGCAGGAAGCGCTGCGATATAACGACGCACCAAATCTGCGCCCACTACATCGATATCCAAGAGCACGCTCTGCCCTTCTGCGAAGGCTTCACGAATCGGGTCAGCCGGCGTACCATAAGAATTCCCATGCACCACTGCATGTTCAAGCAAAAGACCTTCCTTCACGCGACGATCAAATTCAGCCTGCGACAAGAAGAAATAATCTACTCCATCCTCCTCCATACCACGCGGAGCACGCGTCGTACAAGAAACAGAGTAGGTGATCTCAGGGAATTCTTGCAACAATAAATCGCAAAGCGTCGTCTTGCCCGTACCACTCGGGGCACTCATCACAATTAATAACGGTTTCATAAGTGTTCTCTTTTTCCGTTGGTTTTCCATAAGACCACATTATACCACATCTCGCGCCCCCACGCACATACGCGCGTAAGAAATATTTGGACTGCCTGCGACCTCTAGAACGCGCTATCGCTTTCGCCCTTTTGAGGATAGTGTGCTTCGCTTAATACTGCGGTGTTAACCACCTTAAGGATGGCATTCCAGAAGCATAAGAACTTCACCATTTTCTTGCGTTAGTAGTCATCTACGGAGTGTTCCACTGCTATCTTTATATATAAAATAGTATTTAAAATGCTATCTGTAAAGATAGGATTTAAGGTTTTGAAAAGAGGTTAAAAGGACTAAAAAGGGTGATTTTAAATCTTTTTTCTCATAATTTTCATTTCTTCGGCCCTTCGTACTATTTTCTAGAATTTTCTAGATAGGTCTAAAAAGTCCCGTGCAAGATTGTACTATTTAAGATTTCTTTCCGAGAGAAAATTTCCCCTTAAAATATCTTGCCCCACCAAAAATTGTATTGTTTAAATTTGCATGAATAGTACAGATTGTACTGATTTTAAGCCTAAAATTACCCGCCATGAAATATTCAAGATAAGTGATTGTAAATGAATAAGTTACGGCCGGGCAAATATAGTACAAAGTATTGAAGAAATAAAACCATTGGGTTTCAAACTCAAACCCTGGGTTTGGCAGAGAAGAGGGGAGAATTGGGGAAAGGAGGAGAACTCGGAATGATGCGCGATGTGAGACAATGCGCGTTGCGTTTCATGAATGGACGGGTGCTGTTAGCGCGGCACCCTGCTAAACAAGTAAGCCCTCACAAACACACTCGCCCCGTCGCTTCTCACGTGACTCTCTTTGGCCTTCAACTGTGCAACCTTTGCACAAATGCGCGGTCCTCTTTGGCCTTCGGCTGCGCTGACAGCCGATATCTTAAAAAAATCTTGCAATCTTATGTAGAAGGGAGTATGCTATAGATACATAGTTTGATTGGGGTGAAGACGTGATGCGCCCTCTCACCACCTCTCAGACGCACTAAAAGATGCGTTAACGCGTATTTTTCGTTCAGTTGAAACTACCACCTTCAAAGCCAGAACGAAGTATACTGCGGAGACTGCGTTAGGGACCATTCCCTGGCGTGTTTCTGTTTGTATTTGTTTTCTGGCAAGGCTGTGGTAGGCCTCAACTGAGAACAAGACAATTCAGAGGCACGCCTTTTTTGTGCCTTTGAATAAAAGAATTGAGGCACGAGATGAAAAAATGGACCATTACCTTAATCGGATTTTTCTTATCTAATATTCTTCTTGGGGCAAGTGAGAAAGTTGAGGCTTTGGTAATAAAATTAGTTAAAGGGGACGGGCGTCCTCAAATCGCTTATACGCCATCGCCAGAACATATAAAAGAGTATGAGGCATTACCGGAGCATGAAAAAAGCGAAGTTGATAAGGCGCTTATTGATATTGCGATAAATCCAAGTAGTTCAAGCATTGGATGTGCCGCGAGCCGTATAATCAAGGATCAAAGAGCACTTGGAAAGATTGTTCAACAGGGTTCCGACTATTATACGATTGAACGGGTCTTGCCAAGAATTACAGATCAACACGTTCTCTGTGAGATTGTGAAAAATGAAAATAGAAGATTTCATGGTGTTGGAGGATTTAGAGAAGCGGCATTAAAAAAAATTACAGCACAAGATTTGCTTGAAGGTATTGCTACAGATGTATCGATTGATGGGCATCTTCGCGAAGAGGCTTTTCGTCGATTGCCAGAAGATAGTCTTGTAAAACAAACGGCTTATGCAAATATCTTAATAACCTCTCGTGATTATTTTGAGAAGCAGGACATTTTAGCAAAGCAACTTAGTCAAAAAACGCTTTCTGAAGTTGCAAAACGCGCCAATGATAAAGCGATTCGAGATTATTCAATTAAACAATTGACGGATCAAAAATGTCTTGTTGATGTTGCAATAAATTCAAATTTTGTTGATATTGCGAGTCTCGCACTTAAACGTTTGAATACTGAATCTCTAATTTTTGAAGTTGCAAAAAATGCAAAGTTTCAAAATATTAGGTTCGAGGCGATTGCATGCCTTACAGACGAAGCGCATCTTTTTGATCTCGCAAAAGAAGATGCCGATAATGCCATTCGAATGCGTGCATTAAAGCGGATTACAAATGAAACAGCGCTTATTGAGATTGCGAAAAATAACACAGACTTAAGCATTCGTAAAGAAGCGCTCGCACAAATAACGAGTTTTGGCGTATTAGAAGATTTTTTAAAGAATGATGCCGATTTTGATATTCGTCATGCGGCGGCCTTAAAATTGCCAAATGAAAATCCTAAGGTCCAAGCGCACTTCACGTCAATTTTAATGGACACGAAGAAACATCGCGATATCCGTAAAGATGCTATTGGGCGGATTCTAGACCAAAAGATTCTCGCTGAAATTGTGAAAGTTGAGAAAGATATATGGTTTAGGGAAATAGCATTTGAAAAACTAACGGATCAGGCACTTCTTATTGATATCGCAAAAAGTGATATTGATGTGCCGATGCGCAAAAAGGCTATAAATAAAATAAATGATTCACTTGCACTCGTGGAAATTATGAGGGCTTCAGAGAATGATGAAATTTCCAAATGTGCATTTTCCAGACTTCCTGATACCCATCAATTAAAACAAGCGTTTTATGCAAGACTGCTGAAACAGAAGAATATTAACCCAGAACAAGAACGTTTATGTTTAAAGATTTTTGAACGATCCTTAACGCAAGCAACATTAGCAGATGTTGCACAGCATGCGTTGAATGAAAAAATTAGACTTCTTGCGATTAAAAAACTTAAAGACCAAGCAGTGCTCAAGGAAATGGTATTAAGTGATTCGAATATCGTAATTCAAGAATGTGCGATTCAACAACTTACAAACAAAGAGATGCTCCTTGATATCGCACAAAAGAATGCACTGTTTGAAGTTCGAATTGCGGCAAAAAAGAGACTCGCTGAATTGTATTGGGAACCAGCAGAACCCGAAGAGCCTATAGGACCTGAATCATTGGATTTTTAAAAGAAAGGTGTTTATTATGGACGTGTTGAATGATGACAAGAAGCAAGTGAAAAAACCTACCTCTTCTCTTGATACATTGAAAGAAAGTAAGTTAAAGACGTGGATAAAGGACATCGCTTTTATTCTCATTGTTTTTATTCTTTCATGCTTGATATTGCCACCGTTCTGGTGGACCTCATTTGCAGTCTTTCTTTTGTTAGAATTTTTGCTTATTCGTAGATTCAGAGCCAAAGTAGTTCGCATGTGCTTGCAGTTAGTGTATTGGTGTTTGGTAATCGGCGTTTATTTTTACGGCGTTTATTACTTAGCTGTGCTTTCTGATAGCGTAAACAGCAAGAAAAATGTAGAACAAACACATATCGAGCAAGCGACAGAGGTTGAACGCGCGACCCATCATCACCATCCGTTTGTTCGCCTTATATCGTTGTCTAAGCTTACAGATCCGCAAGCACTTGTGCAAGTCGTGCGAACGCTAAGCGAGCGTGAGCGTGAATTAGACCGTGAATTAAAAGAAGCTCTAAACGATATCTCGGAGGATGAGGTTCGGAGGGTCTCTAAGGTACATAATTTACCGAGAGAGAACACACTGTTAATGCTGCAGATGCAAGTCCGTGAGCGTTTTGGGCAAGCTTATTCTTCAGAGGTATTGGTCGGCTATATGCTTGCAATAGCAAAACTTACAAATCAAGAATTGCTTCTAGATATCGTGTGCAATACGAACATCTCAATGATCGCGCGCGGTTTCGCACTTGCCAGGATAACCAATCAGTCAATGCTAATTAAAATTGCTAAAAGTTCTGAAGATGAAGATTTGCGCTTTTCTGCCTTACAACTGCTGAATGATACAAAAATGCTCAAAGAGGTTATGATAGGGAGCCTTGATGAAGAGACGCGCGAAGCGACCAAATTGATACTTGAGTTTAAAAAATTGAATCAGTTTGAGCTTTATAGTATTTTTAAGTATGACGAAGACGTGGATCGTCGAATGCTTGCGTCAGCGATGATTTCAGATCAGGACCTTCTTGCAGACATTGCACTTACTGAAAAGGAACGCGATCCTGCTGCAGCTGCGCTACTGAGGGTTAAGAATCAAGAACTTTTGGCTAAAATTGCCCAAAGGGCATCAAACGAGAATTGTCGCCGGGTTGCTTTGCTTATGTTGGATGACCAGCAAGCACTTGAGAAAATTGCAAAAACAGATGCGAATCCAGAGTTTAGAATTATCTCGGCAGTAAAACTTGAGAACCAACAATTAGGGCAAGCCATTCTTGAAAAAATAGTTACCGATGGCATTCCTGAACGCCCTAAGCTACGTAATAATGCAATATGGTTTATTACAAATAAGGATTTTCTTGAAGAAAAACTTGAGTACACGATTGATTCAGATGTGCGAGAAATTTTAGAAGCGAGGTTACAAGAATTGCGCTAAATGGCACGACCTCCATTTATTTCATGAGGTAAAAAAGAAATGTATCCGCGTGGGTGCATTTCTTTTTTTATCGTCAAATGAAATTACAGACAATATGATACACAACCCTTTCTCTTAAAGACTTCGGCACTATTTTACCCCAAAAAGCCTCAAATCTAATTAGTGTTTCAGTATTTTCACTTCTTCGGCTCTTCGTACTATTGTCTAGAATTTTATAGACAGGTCTAAAAAGTCCCGTGCAAGATTGTACTATTTAAGATTTCTTTCCGAGAGAAAATTTCCCCTTAAAATATCTTGCCCCACCAAAAATTGTATTGTTTAAATTTGCATGAATAGTACAAATTGTACTGATTTTAAGCCTAAAATTGCCAGCCATAAAATATTCAAGATAAATTATTGTAAATGAATAAGTTATGGCACGGCAAATATAGTACAAAGTATTGAAGAAATGAAAAAGATGAGTTAGACGAATTCAATGCCACCACTAAGGTGGAAATTGAACTTGAATATCCTCATCCCAAAAATACCGAAACTTGGGCACATTGTGAAAATGAGATTGATACTAGACCTTTGGTCACAAAACATAAAGGTTAAGGCTTTAAATCTCAACTGTTAAAAATGAAGCATTAAACCTTATAGAGTGCCCAACCGTAGGTGTT
>JAZRAG010000133.1:0-5544 GCA_045634445.1 Candidatus Spyradenecus sp.
CGTCAAGTCGAGCACACCATTGGCTTCCAAGGTAATCGGTGCCGAGTAGCGCGACCAGAAACCAGAGGCGCGACGCACCGTGTAACCTGCAGGTGTGATCCAAGAGAGGGCGGTCAAGCCAGAGGTCGTTTCCGGCAAGACACGGTCATCCAAAGGCTGCCAAATTTCACTTTCATTGGCCGTTGCCGAGGAATCTGCGGTAGTCGGATGCCAATCGGAGATATCGTTGGCCATGGCCACCGACCAGTGCCAGAAGAAGTCACCCAAGCCCGACGGCGTACCGACGTTATAGCCTGTGAAGAGAATGCCTTCTGCACCCGCATCCACGACGAAGTAGTTACGACACCACTTGCCGCCAGTACCATAACTATCGTGCCAATCATTCCAAATCAATTCCGTCTTCGGGTTATTATCGATGAGGTTATTCAACGTACCCGTGACATTAATCAAAGAGGACTGTTCATCGCTGGAGATGCCCACCTGAATGCGGTCGGATGTACCCGAGTCAAAACGTACAATCTTCGTGCCTGCCGGCCAATCCTGACGTTCACCCGAGAGCGTCGTTACGAAGTCAGACAAGCCCGTCGCGGGCAACCACCATGCAGAGCCCGTGAAGCGTTCGTGCGCTTCGAACTTCAAGTAACGTGCCTTCAAGGCCATGTTACCGGTCGGCGTCAAGGCGCCTTCGCGCACCGTGATGGGCTGCGTCAAAGTAGCAGGCGGCAAGTAGAGCGTACCTGCGCCTTCCTTGATAATCGTACCGTTTTCGGTAGGAATACGGTTTTCCGGCAAGGAGATATCGGCATCGGTCACGATGACAATCTCACCTGCGCCGCGGACAAAGGTGGCCGTAGCTTCAGCCAAAGCCTGAGCACCGATGCGAATCACACCGCCCTGCCCTGCGATATACTGACCATAACCCGAAAGCGTGGCGTTGGTCAAATCCAAGGTGCCAGTCACCGTAATCACGCCTTCGTTCGTCACCGCAGTCGGTGTAGCAGAAGAAGTGGCGAGGGTCACGACCGCACCTGCCGTAACGGTAATCGGTGCATTCGACAAGGCGCCCGAAAGCGTGTAAAGCGTATTCTGCGCCGTCACCGTGAGCGAACGCGGCAAGAGCGGCAAGGCAACAGAGGCACTTTCAACATTGTCTACATCGTTGAAGAAGAGGTGCTTATCATTGGTAGCGGCCACTTCCACGTCGAGGTTGTTCACCTTCCAAACGTCGGTGGTGACGCTATTCACGGTCTTTGTGCCCGTCCATTCAATATTATCGGCAGAACGCACCATCAAGATCAATGCCGTAGACGTGCGCTTCAAAGCAGCCTTCAAGCCCAAAGAAGGATCAATCGTATCGACCAACGTGAAGGTCGAAGTCGTAGCCGAGGGATAGGTCATAATCGTCCAGTCCCCTGCTTCAACGATATCCGTCACCACCACAGAAGTATTGCCCGCCATCGACTTGCGCACTTCGAGCGGCATGGCAGTGCCCAAAGAGAGCGTACCACCATTAAAGTGCACGGAGTCAATCGAAGCAGGCTTTTCAATGGAGAGCGAGCCCTTCACCATGACAGAACCATTGTAAAGTGCATTTTCATTGCACACACGCAAGGTTGCGCCCGACTCCACCGTCATATCACCCACAAAGGCATTCGAAACGGAGGTCAAAGCAAAGCGACCTTCGGAGATAGTCACGCTACCCGAACCCGAGAAAGTACCACCATAGGTCCAATCTTCCAAGGCCAACTTCGCTGTTGCGCCCGAGTGGAGCATGTAAGAACCACGCGAGAAGAAGGTCTGCCACGTTGCACCTGGATTTTCACCCGAATCTGCGTACTGCGTGACGTCAGGCTTCCCTTCGAAGGCATAGAGGTTCGCACCGCCCGTAAAGGTGTAAGCACCCGACTTAATCGTCATCAACGTAGGTTCAACCGCACGGCTCAAAGTAACGGTCTTCTGCGAGGGCGAACTCGTGAAGAGCACAGCATCGCCCGTACCCGACCAGTTACCTGCATCCGACCAATCCGAAGAGACGGCACCCGTCCACGTCTTCACCGTTGAATAATGAACGGTGTACTGTAAGGTGTCACCATTCAACGACGGAATCGGATTCGAGATGCTCGAGTCGCTCGGAGCGGTTGCCCACGACATAGCCACAGAGGCCAACTGGTCCACAAGCAAGCCTGCAGTCTTGGTAGAAATCAAGAGCGGCTGGACCACATCTTCCGTCACATCCGACGGCGGATCAGTGATGATAAAGCGTGCACCCGGTTCCACACGGATTTCTTCAGCAGCCGTCAAAGAGCAACCATACGGAATGGTTACCACAGCATCCGACTTGAAGTGCAAGGCACCCGTGGTCGTCAAAGATTCCGTGAAGGTCACAGGACCCGAGAAGATCGCCGTGCCACCCAAACCATAACCCGACGGGAAGGTCAAGGTGCCCGAGCCGACCTTCATCGCACCATCCGGCCATTGGTTATTCTGGAAGCCGAGTTTGCTATGATCGAGCGCAATGTTCAGCGTACCAATGTCTAACGTCTTCAAGCCTGGAGCAAATGTCTTAATTTGGCCATTATCAGGCACATTATTAAGTTTTACATTACCAGCGATGCGTACATTGTTATCGGTATAAAAATTACCCCAATTAAATGTTGAATTACCTGCAAGCGTAATGGGACCAGTAATCTTGGACATTGCTTTATGACCTGCAACATAGTCGCCCTCAAAGCGAATCGCCTTAGAGGAGGTTACAACACCATTACCTGACCAGTCGGTGTATACTGTTTGAATTGAACCGCCCAAAACGGAGGCCGTATCCAAGGTCAACGTTCTGTTTTCAATCAGCGTCACATTAATACGCGACTGACCGACCAAAGTACAGTTCGCCTCAACGCGAAGCGCCATGGTTTCGAAGGCCTTACCACCGAAGCCCTGCCCTGCGGCAGCTGCAATGAAGGAACCTTCACCTTCGTCGAAGGTTGAGTAGTTGAGCAAGGTGCTCCACTTGAGCGTACCGAGACCGGTCTTCTTCACCGTCGTGGCGGCAGGCATGGTCGTTGCCGTCACATTCAAGGTGACGCCTTCAGGCACATTGAAGGTCAAAGTGCCAATGATTACCTGCGACGAGGGGTCAATATTCAACGTACCCGAGGAAACCGCGTTGACGACTGCATCGCCCCATGCTTCAAAGGGTGTAGACCACTTCGTCGTATCCGACCAGGTGGTGTCGCCATCCACGGTAATGGTCGGCGTCGTTGCCACGTCTTCAGCGGGATCACCCGTACGCGTGATGTAAATCGTGGTCTGAGTGCCCGACGATTCCACTGCCACGGTGCAGCTATTGGCCCACTTACCCGTCAATTCGATATCGGCGGTGGTGAAGTTCGTCGTCTGCGAAGCGTCGGTCACAACCAAGATGGCCTGACGAACGCTCATGGTAGGTTCAGAGGAGATTGCAATAAGTCCAGGCTTATAGGTACCCACGATCGTAGCAGAAGCCGCACCCGGGAGCGAGAGGATTTCATCGCCATCAGAGTGATCAATCGTACCCGTGAAGGTTACGCCTGCGCCCAACATCACATGCTGGTCGGTAATAGTGCCCTTGTAGTTGCCCTGAGCGAGGTTCACGGTACCAGTGCCCGAGAGGTTCAAGGTCAAGCCCGTGGCATCGCCCGGATAAGCCAAGATGGTCGAGGTCGTGCCGCTCACAGTGGCAGCCTGCAAGGTGCCAGCAGCGGCAGCGGCTTCGTATGTACCACCAGCGAGCTGTACACGGCCATTGGAGATTGCGACCGACTTCAAGCGTGCGATACCACCTTCCAAACGCAAGGTGCCGTTACCATCCTGACCCAAGCGTACTTCACCATTGCGGACATTCAATTCACCGCCGCGCAAGGTGTACGTTGAGGAGCCTGGCCAGTGCGAAATGTGGAGGGGAGCCTGCTTACCGCTACCCGAACCTGTGACATTCACGATACCACCAGTCTGGACCACATTACCATAACGCGCACCACTCGTGTCACCCGTTTCAATGCGGGTCACATTCACCGTACCGCCTTCAATGAAGAGGCAATCGCGATCACCCTGTGCCACACTGATTCTGCCACCATTCAATTCACCGCCTTCGACAACCATACTCGAATTATTGTGAATATAGATGTCGTTACCGAAGTTGAAGGTACCATCCTTAATCGTGTAGGTGCTCAAATTCCACATTTGCGTATTATTGCCACTGGGCACGGTCAAAGAACCGCCCGTCTGCGTAACGACAGAGTTGTTCTCGATCGTAAAGGTGCCACCAATGGTGACAGCTGCACCTGGTTCAATATTCAATCTGCCTGTACCACCCTGTGCGAAGGCACTCCAGATATTCATCTTCGCCGCGAGCGTCAAAGCACCCGCTGAGGTCTTATTGGCCAACGATTCAATATCCCATGTGCCACCTGCATCTGCAATGCGCAAAGCGGTGTTCGTATTGGCGAAGGTCACATTACCAAAGGTAATATTGCGATTGACCGCGAGTGTTGCGGTTTGATAACCGGCGCGATCAACGACACGTACATCTTCGCCTTCGGGCACCGTGCGCGGTGCACCATAAGCCATCTGACGCCAAGCAGCGTCACCGATGTTGCCATCCATGGTGTAGTCAGAACCATACCACGTCCAGAAATCATCCAACGTTGCCGTAGCCTGAACTTCGTAAGCACCGGCATCATAACCCGTCAAGCGCGGACGCGGATTACCTGCCAAGTCGGTCAAGGCGCGGTCAGCATCAGTGAAGCCTTCCCACTGCGCGGTCTTTGCCACGTCAATCGCAGGAGACGAAGACATGAGGGCATAGTTGTCGCCATCGGGAGACGGCAAGATGAAGCGCGGATTACCACCCACATAGGAGTCAACCATCGTGACCGAGGGATTCACATCTGCACCATTGCCCCACACGATCGAACCATAGACCTTCGAAGCACCAGAGACGCCTTCACCGAGGTTGGCTGCAATCGTCGAGAGGTAAACCGTGGCATCCATCACGCCGACGCCCACATTGTTGTGGATCAACGACGTCTTCACGACCACGTTACGATAGACACCGACGCCATTGACTTCCGTCACGATGCTGTGCAAGAGCGTTGCAGAACCCGTTTCAGGACCCACAACCGTATTCGTCGTAACCGTCACATTCTTCAAGAGGGCGCCATCTGCGAGCGAGACGCCACCTGCGAGCGTGGCGACCTTACCACCATCGAGCGTAATGCCAGCGCCAACTGCGACCGGAGCGGTGTACTCACCTGCTGCCACGTGAATCGTTTCACCTGCAATTGCAGACTCCAAAGCGGCCGTCAATGCTGCATCAGTATCCACGGTCAATTCTTCAGCCGTGAAGACCAAGTCCACATTAACCGTATCGCGCGTGACCAAGGTCCATGCGAAGGGACCATTTGCAGCGGCGTCAGAGCCATCAATCATCACGCCATCAGCCACCACACCAGCCAACGTACGATCCACATCCGTAGCAGTGTCTTCGCGCCAAGCGAGCGTCAAGTT
>JAZRAG010000134.1:0-1901 GCA_045634445.1 Candidatus Spyradenecus sp.
TCCTTCAAACGGCGGTAAAGGTTAAGCATGTCCAAAACAACCACGCTGCACAAAGGATTGAGCGTCGGGTCCTTTTCTGCCATACGGGTCATCTGAGCCTTACGGATTTCCTTCACACGGGCTGTAATGCCAGAAGCATCCGAATGCATGTGATTGAGCAAATGCACTGCGTGGGTCTTACCTTGACGGAAGGCTTCGCATACTGTACCAGCAAAGTTGCGGCACATATCATGCAAACTGATTAAGTCGGCCTGGCCACGTTCAGAGAGTTGCATCTCATGTTTGCGCATGCGGATAAACTGCTTGACGAGGGCTGCGATATCATCGGAGACAGACTCCAATTCGTCTGCCACGCGCAACAGCATACGTGCGCGGTTGGCGACTTCAGAAGGTAAATTGGTGGTCATAATCACACCCAAGAACTGCGACACTTCGTGCTGAAGGATGTCAAGCTCTTCTTCTGCGTGGAAGACACCATTTTCAAGTTCTTCAGTCGTTTCGCCAGTGAGGACTTTACGAACATCGTCGAGGAGCGCTTCGCAACGCGTACTCATCTGTTCCACTTCCTTACGGGCCTGTTCCACAGCCACGACAGGAGCGAGCTTAAGAGGGTTCAAGACCGTTAAGCGCGGCAATTCGTGCACCTTGGCATCCGGAATGATACGTGTAATCAGCCAAGCGAACTGTGAGGTGAAGGGGAGGAAGATGCAGGTGTTAACGATGTTGAACGCAGTATGAATACTTGCCACGGCGAAACCAAGCGCGGTGGGATCCATCTGAGAAATGCCAAACATCTTATCGGCAATCGGAAGGACCACAGGGAAGAAGGGCGCCATCACCACCACGCCAATTAAGTTAAACAACGTGTGCGCCAATGCGGCACGACGCGCTTCAGTCGGTGCACCAATGGCTGCGAACCACGTTGTCACCGTCGTACCGATGTTCATACCGAGCACGAGGGTTGCTGCAGTATTGAAGGTAATCATCCCTTGCGTCACGAGTACCACGGCGATTGCAGTCGTCGCAGAAGAACTCTGAATGAGCGCCGTTGCGACAGCACCCACGATGATGCACTTCAAGATTCCCCAAACGGAGAATGCGCCCGTCACGGCATCAGAAACTTCGAAGGACTTTAATGCGTTGATGAAACCTTCGGTAGCGGCCAAAGGGGACATATTGCCCTTTACCAAGTCCAAACCATAGAAAATTAAGCCGAGGCCAAGGAAGATAAGGCCCCAGTATTTCCAGGATTCTTTCTTCGCAAAAAGATACACTAAAGCCGAGAACCCAGCCAAGCCAAGGCCAAACGTGGCATCCAATTTCGGGAAGATTGCCACGAGCCATGCGGTAACAGTGGTACCGATATTTGCACCGATAATGACGTTAATGGCCTGCATCAAGGTCATGATGCCCGAGGTCACCATACCCACCACCATCACCGTCGTCACAGCAGAAGCCTGAATGATACCGGTCACCACAGCACCCGTTGTTACACCCGCAAAACGATTTGTCGTGGCTGCGGCAACGAGTTTACGCATACGAGGACCTGCCACGGCTTGCAAACCATCCGAAATCTGCTTCATGCCGAGGAGGAAGATACCGAGGCCGCCGACTACGGCCGCAAAGGTGCCGAATGTAAATACTGCTTCAGTCGTGGCAGAGGCGATGAGAGGACTCATGAGTTTTTCCTTTTTTGAACGAAGAAAGGGGTGAATCAACCGCAGATTACGGATCAGGGATGAACAATTCCTGACCCACGCGAATCTTCGTGGGGTCTGTGATTTTGTTCGCCTTTAAGATTGAGGAAGCCGAGACCTTGTAAGCCTGTGCAATTGCAGAAATCGTCTGGCCCGCTTCAACCGTATGCTTGTAACCCGACTTCTGGGCAGCCTGAGCAGCCT
>JAZRAG010000135.1:0-1118 GCA_045634445.1 Candidatus Spyradenecus sp.
TGAGCAGCCTTTGCCGCTGCGGCCGCATCTGCACGCTGCTTATCGGCAATCGTATTAATCTTTGTGGAGAGATCGCTGACGATTTCGCCGCGCATCTTGCTCTGTTCGGACTTTAAGAAGTTGATATCTGCACGCAATGCTGCGATATCTTCCTTAGATGCCGAGTCACCGCCGCGTTCAACGGCTGCAAGACGTGCCGAAAGGCCAGCCTGCTGTTGCTCAAGCGCATCAACTTTCGCAGTGAGCGCCTGCAAAGAATACTGAATTTCGCGCAAAATCTGCGCCTGCTGAGCATAAGCCTGAGACGAGGGCGAAATAGAACGTTGTTGAGCGTACACAGAAGTAACGCTAAACGCCATCACCAAAAGGGTAAAAAGAAGTGCTTTCATAGGATAAAAACGCAAGAGGCCGCGCAGTCATGCGTGACCTCTAGAGTGAAGTTTATTGAAGTGCGGATTCAAGTTTGGGTAAAATCGCATCAGCGCGCTGCAGACCTACCATCGTTTCGAGCGGTTGACCATCCTTGAAGAGGATCAATGTCGGGATTGACTGCACCTTGTACTGCGCGGCAATCAAAGGCGCCTTATCAATATCCACCTTACCCACGCGCACCTTGCCTTCCATCTCAGCGGGCAATTCCATCTTGTCAAGAATCGCGCCCTGCATCTTGCAAGGACCGCACCAAGTTGCCCAGAAATCAACTAAAGTAACGCCAGTAGCAATCACTTCTGCGAAGTTTGCTGCATCAAAATGTTCAACCGTCATAACAGACTCCTTCTAATGGCGAAAATGCCATCACATAAAAACTGCCATTAGTATACCATAAAACCGCGCGCGAATAAACCTCTAATAATTTGACGACAAGAATTGCACAACGTCATTTTATTTTGAACTTGCCAAATCCTCATGTAGTCCAAGTAAGTGCAGAACTCCTTAGCGGTTAGTGTTAAACCACGGAGCGCCTGCGCCGTAAAATTAACCACCAAAATGCGCCCGAGCGCGAAGTGCTGGGCGTGAGCGAAGCGAACCTTCCACGGCTAAAACACACAAAACACACAGAAAATATGTGGGGGCTTCGCGCCCCCACCCCCCGTTTCATCCCCCTCTATGTGAATGGA
>JAZRAG010000136.1:0-7807 GCA_045634445.1 Candidatus Spyradenecus sp.
CGCCCAGCGCTGCCGCGGGGGGGTGGGGGCGCGCAGCCCCCCCCTATTCGCCCCACCTATTCGGAGCTCACATCCTTTTGTGTCTTTCTGTGTGTTTTGTGGTTTAGTTGTGACGCGTTAGCGTGTGAGGGCTGATGCGTAGGCGCTCTTTAAAGCCTCTGCAAAGGCTGTGCGCAGGGTTGTGGCATCACTTTTATTTGGCACGCAACGCGTGGCCGTAAACGTATTGCTTTCGCGTCCTGGCACCTTTACTTTCAGGCTCACACAGACTTCAAGATTGGCTTCTTTTTCAATGATGCAGTAATTACGCACTTCAATGCTCATGCGTTCTTTTGTGGTGGCCTTAAAGGTGGTGATATCTTCCAAAGCGCGTTCCAACACAATTTCCAACGGCGCATAGTACTGAATCTGCCTATTCTGGGCGACCGTACCATCTGCGCGGAAGAGGAGGGGCGCATTATAGGCGCGCAAATCTTCTGCCATCTTCAGACGCAATCCTGCAGCTTCACTCGTAAAGGGCTTTTCTGCCTGCGTTTCAACAGCAAAGACGGTGTACTTCTGCGGCATCGGTGTGGAGACACAACCGCAAAGCGTCATCAAACCAACAGCAAAAAGGGCAATTGCGTATTTCATAAAGGGCTCCTTATTCTACATCATCAAAGAACAAACGAGAGGGTTTTTCGCGCACTTCATCAATGAGCGCTTCCAAAGAGGCGGCTGCACGCGAGAGGCTATTTAAGGTGTTATTGGTTTCATCCCCAATTTCCCCAAAGTCCATTCCTGCCTGTACATCTGTCAACGTACTATTCACCGTGACGAGCGTGGTCTTCAATTCTGCCAATGCCTCTTCAATGGTGCCGAGCGTCTTATCGGTGTGTTCACTCAACCTCGGCATAGCGTTGCGCAAGGTTTCCGAAGTTTCGGCCAAATTTTTGGTGAGGAGATTCACATTATTGGCGAATTCATCCACCTTCAATTCATCCACGGCCACTTCAAGCGCCTGCGACTGCTTGGTGAGCGATTCACCCAGGGCATTAAAGGTAGCGGTGAGTTTGGGGAAATCTGCTGCTGTGACGTTCTTATCAATATTGATGGCCAAGGTATTAATCGACTTCACAGCTTCTGCCAACTGCACATTCTTCAGTTCTTCACTGATATCTTCAACCACATCCACGATGGTCTGCAAGACTGTCGGCGTTGAGGGCACATAAATCTCTTTAGGCGTCCACGCGAACTTCAAATCTTTCTTACTTTTATCATCGCGGTAGTAGTCCAAATTAATGAAGGCGATTCCCGTAATCCCTTGCGAGGCCAACGACGTATGCATGCCGCGCTTCACCATGATCTTTAACTGTTCTTCCGTGTAGTTGGGGTGTTCCTTGAGATTAATCGAACACACCACGCGAACATACATCATCGAGTGCGCCATTTCGCGCGATGCTTCCTGTGCCTGCACATTGGGGTCATTTCTGTAGGTATTTACGGAGAAGGAGATTTCCTCCACCTTACCCATCGTCACCCCGCGGAACTTTACCGGACTGCCCACATCGAGCCCCTGCACCGACGAAGCAAAGTAGGTTTCAAAGTAGAGCTTTTTCGCGAAGAGTTCTCCGCTACCAAACAAAATACACCCAAGTGTAAAGAGTAAAAATCCACCCAATACAAAAAGGCCTGTCAGAAAATAACGCTTATCTTTCTTCATGAGGACTCCTCTTACTTAGAAATTTCTGCCTGACGATTAAAGAACTGCCGAATGTCTGCATGCGGCGACTCGTGTTTCAAATAGTGTGGCGAACCTTCATCCAGCACGCCGCCAACCCGACGATCTAAGTAAATCGCGCGGTCGGCAATCGCTTCAATACTCGCGAGCTCATGGGAGATAATCACAATCGTCATCCCCAATTCCTTTGCCAAGCGACGAATGAGCGCATCTAAAGACGCCGATGTAATCGGGTCTAAGCCTGCACTCGGTTCATCCAAAAAGAGCACCGGCGGATCTAATGCCATCGCGCGCGCAATCGCCGCACGCTTGCGTTGACCCCCTGATAATGCCGCGGGCATCGCGTCTGCACGCGTCAAAAGACCCACTTGGGCCAACCGCATCCGCGCCGCCGTTTCGCAAACTTTCTTCGGCAAACCCGAGAATTCTTGCAAGGGCAATAAGACATTTTCGAGCACGGATAAATTCCCGAATAATGCCCCATTCTGATACATCATGCCAAACGAGCGCAACGTTTCCAAACGCTCTGCTTCAGTGAGGTCACCTGTGGTTTCGCGTCCTAAAATGCGAATACTTCCTGAAATCGGCGGCACTTGACCAATAATGTGCTTGAGCAATGTCGACTTACCACATCCCGATCCACCTAAGATAAAGACAATTTCACCTTGTTGAATCGTGAGGTTAATATCTTTCATTAAGACATTACCATCGTAACCCGAGGCCACGTGCTCGCACACAATTGCAGGAATGGCGTCTTTTTTCTCTTCCATAACTTACCATCCCATCGCGTAGAAAATCACGGCAAAGAGCCCTTCAAGCACCGTCAATAAGACAATGCCCGTCACCACGGCAGCCGTCGTAGCGCCACCCACAGCTCCTGCGTCGCGCCCAGCTTTCAAGCCAAAATAACACCCCACCGTGGCCACCATAAAGCCAAAGACGAAGGCCTTGCATTCACTGCCAATCAAATCGCCGAGCGATACAAATCCCTGCACTTGGTCGATGAAATAACTCAGCGAAAAGCCCAAAATAGACATCACAAACCATCCACCGACCAAGCCAGCAGCGGTTGCAAAGAGCGAGAGAATGGGCAATGCCAACGTGCCGGCGACAACGCGCGGCAAAACCAAAAAGCGCGTGGGTTTCAACCCCATCGTCTCCAAGGCATCAATCTCTTCATTCACCTTCATGGTGCCCAATTCTGCCGCGAAGGAGGAGGCCGTACGCCCCGCCATGAGAATCGCCGTAATAATGAGCCCCAATTCACGTACCAACGCAATACCGACTAAGCCGCCCACAAAGCCTTCCGCGCCAAACATCTGCAACGGAATCGCCGACTGAAAGGCTAAGATCAACCCCAATAAGAAGCCAATCAAAGAAACCACCGGCACCGCCTGCACGCCGCACCGCACAAAGGCTGAGAGCGCATCCCCTAAACGAAACTTGCGCGTAAAGAGAATCGGCATCGAGAGTAATACTTCACCCAAAAAGGTGAGCGCCGCCTTAAAACGGCCAATCGCCTCCCAGGTGCCACGTCCTGTAGCAGTGATAAAATCGTCTGCTGGCCCCTTTGGTGCATTCGCTCCGGGGTCAACCGCCGCTGCTGCACATGCCGCTGCATAGGTCTCTAATTGACGCGCTAAAATCTCTGGCACTTGGGTGAGTTCACACGTGCATCCTTGCGCGCGGAGATGTTCTTGTAAGGTCCAAATAAAAGCCACCCCTGCGCCATCACACTGCGTGAGGTGCTGGGCATTGATTTCCCACGCCTCTCCGGCCATCGCTGAAGTAAAAACACCATCCCGAATAAAATTCGAGACGGTGTTTTGATTCAAACTGCTGGGTAAGGTCAGGATTTTTGGAGCGTGATCCATGACAACCTCATTACAGATTCTTTTTACGCTGCTGAGCCTTCTTTGCTTCACGATTCACGCGCGAGACCAAGGTCTTCATATTGGTCACGTTTTCAGTCGCGTTATCAAACATCTTCTGAAGGTACGTACGCGGAATGGTGGTGCCCCACTTGCTCTGCAGCTTAGAAGCGTCCTTCGCCTTGCAGAGTTCTTCATACTGCGGGATGAAACGCCACGCCGTTGCGCGCTTAATCGACTTCATACCGCTCGTTCCCGAGGACAAGAGCACCATGCCATCAGCGGCGAGGGCCTTTTCAATCTGTGCACGACGTTCGGTGAACTTCTTCGTGTAAGCGGCGATTTCTTCTTCGGTGAGATCATCGAAATCTTCCACGGCCACGACGTCGGTCGATTCTTCATCATCGCCTTCAGCAGCGGGTTCTTCCTTCGCGACGGCCATTGCCTTCTGCTGAGCGGTAGCATCCTTTTTACGGGCTTCAGCCATGCGTTCTGCCATCGACTTCTGAGCGGCCGGGCGCACATAGGGCACAGCCGGTGCTTCAGGCTTAGAGGGCGGCGTATAGGTGTAATCAGCTTCTTCGAAGAGGGCCATCGGGTCTTTCGGCGTAGCGTCGGTATTGAAGGTACCCGTTGCCGTGGCCTGCTTCATATTCTTGGCCTTCTGCTTTGCGGCGAGCTTCGCATCAATGCCACTGGGGCCCTTCTTAGCGAGCTTGGCATCAATCGTTGACGTCTGTTTGGGGGTCTTCTTTTCAGCTGCCGGCGCATCTTCCAAAGTGGGCGTAGCATCGCTACCGATATCTGCCCCTTCTTCTTCGGAGACATAACCATCACCACCGCCAGCGGCATCGTGTTCCGAAACGCCCACAGAAGCCGCCTTTTCAGCCGCTGCTGCTGCAGCCTTTGCCTCTACCTTAAAACGACTCGCAATGCGACCATTCACTAAGATCACATTACCTTCACGCGTCACAGAATAAGGTGCACGCACAAATTGACCATCAATGAAGAGAGCCCCATCCGTCACGCGCTTACCAGCCTCTTCTTTTCCGAAGAGTTGCACCGCCATTTCGCTGACACCTTCCGTCGCAAAGACCGATGTAGCACCAGCCAGAGCCAAACAAAGTAACATCCGCTTCAACATTGCCTTGTTCCTTTTCTGTTAAACGCTTTCGCGTCTACTTCCTAAATAAAAGCCCCATCCAGACGTAGCGCCTCCACCTCTGGAAGCCCGTATAATCCAGGTGACAGCTCTTCCAACAATCTTCCGGTACGACGTAATGTCACGCCATTCCAATTGCCTTCAGTACCATCCTAAAAACATGTAGGCCAGAGATACAATCAGCCAATTCGCGTTTAGGACAGGGCCCACTTCCGCTCGCGCGTTTCCGCGCAAATTCCTTAACTTTCGCGCACTTCCACGCCCAAATCGCGCTTCAATGCTTCCACAATCTTGGCGAAAGCGGCATTCACTTCAGCGTCACGAAGCGTACGTTCCGCAGAACGGAATTCGAGGGTATACCCCATCGAACGCTTCCCAGCGCCAATTGCCTTCGATGTAAAAATATCAAAGAGTGCCACATCGGTCAATTCCGCAGGCGCAGCTTTTCGAATGGTCTTCACAACTGTATCATGGGCCAAATCTTCCGGCGCGATGAAGGCAATATCCTTGCGGCTCGCAGGGAATTGCGGTACCGGCTTCAAGCGCGGAAGCGCATTCAAGCTCTTCGTCAGCTGATCCAAATCCAATTCTGCCACCACCATCGGCGTATTCAAACGATAACGGTGACGCACCGCTGCACTGGCAGCACCCATCAAGCCCACGCGCTTCTTACCCACGCAGATTTCCACCGCGTAGCCCTTCGCAAACGAAGGATGTGCCACCGGGAAGAACCCAAAGCGCGGCGCGTGCAACTTCGTGCAAAGCGCTTCAATCGCGCCCTTGAGCCACAAAATTGCCTCTTCATCACTCATCGGTGCGCGGCGCGACAATGCATCGCGGCCGAAGGGTCCCATCAAGCCCAAGGAGACGCATTCGCGTTCTTCCGGCTTACCCGTCTTCGCATTCACCGAGAAGACTCGACCAATTTCAAACAAAGCGCAGCTCTCAATCTGACGTGCCGCATTACGACCCAGAGAGCCAATCAACTGCGGCAGGAGCGAATCACGCAAAACGCCATAATCTGCCGAAACAGGATTCGGGATCACCAAGCGATTCTTCACGTTCGGATCAAAGGCATCCAATTCGCCCATCGAGAGGAAGGAGTAGTGCATGGCTTCTGTGAAGCTAAGGCTCAAAAGCGCATGACGCACCGCCTTCTTCGCGCGGAAACTCGTTTCAGGGAGCTGAGAAACCGCCGAGAGCGTGGGGAGTTGCGTCGGAATCGCATCCAAACCATTCATACGCGTCACTTCTTCAATCAAATCAGCCGGAAGCGTCACATCATAACGCCACGAAGGACTGCGGAAAACCGCCCCCTCTGCATCGCCAGAAATCTTCTCAATGCCGAGCGACGTCAAAATGCCGTCCACCTTTTCAGCCGGGATTTCCACGCCAATCACTTCATTCACGCGCTTGTACGAAAGCGGCACATCAATCGGTGAAAGGTCACGTGCATCCGCATCAATCACACCCGTGCAGGCAGTGGCACCACCATACTTCACCAAAAGCGAAATCGCGCGACGGCTCGCTTCATCAGCCAAATCGCGGTCCACGCCACGTGCGAAGCGGTAGGTCGCTTCAGAAGTCATGCCAAGCGCCGTCGCCGTGAACTTAATGCTGGCAGCATCAAAGAGTGCCGATTCCAAAAGAATGGTGCCCGTATTGCCGGCGGCAACTTCTGTCTCTTCACCACCCATGATACCCGCCACAGCGGTGGCGCGTTCCGTATCAGCAATCACAAGCATCGAGGGGTCAAGCTTACGATCCACGCCATCAAGCGTGCGGAGCACTTCACCTTCGGTCGCGCGACGCACCACCACGGTGTTGTCCTTCAACGTCGTATGGTCAAACGCATGCAAAGGTTGGCCCAATTCAAGCATCACGTAGTTCGTCACGTCCACCGCCAAGCCCAAAGAACGCTGACCGCACATTTCAAGACGTTCAGCCATCCATTCAGGCGTCGGAGCATTCGGATCCAAACCCGTCACCACGCGCGCCGTATAACGCGGACACAAATCCGTTGCTTCCACGCGCACAGCCGCCATCGTGTTCACATCAGCACCCGTTTCAGGATAGCTCACATCCACCGACTTCAAGGGGCGGTTCAATAACGCAGCCAATTCACGCGCCACGCCACGCACCGACAAACAGTCCGGACGATTCCACGTGATTTCCAAATCATACACCACATCAGCCTTCGGCATGAAGGGTTGCATCGGAGCACCAGCCACAGCATCCGCGGGCAATTCCCAAATGCCATCATGCGCGCCACCTAAGCCAAGCTCATCCTTCGAGCAGAGCATACCAAAGCTTTCCACGCCACGAAGCTTGCCCTTCTTGATTTCAAACCCATCAGGACCCGGCATCTTCGCGCCAATCTTGGCCAAAGGCGACTTAATACCCACGCGCGCATTCGGTGCACCGCACACCACCTGGAAGACTTCCGTGCCAGCATTCACCTTACAAATGTGCAAATGGTCAGAATTCGGGTGATCTTCACAAGCAATGATTTCGCCCACCACAAAATGTTCGCTCAGGACAGTACCAGTCGTCTCAATCGCCTCAACTTCCACACCGGAAAACGTCAATAAATCCGAAACATTCTGAACGGACTGATCGCTCAAATCAACAAATTCATTCAACCAACTCAACGGTACGCGCATCACGCTCTCCAAATCTAAAAAAAAATACAATCGCGGCCTTCCCGCAATAATCACCCCTTATTCTAACACAATTCCCTCTATTAAGGAAAGAAAATCACGCATTTTACTGCGCTTCCAAAGCACCCCCTTTTTTGCTGTGCTTGCGAAGCAGATTCTGCCGTCTGCGCATCGCGCAGACACTAATAACGCCTTCGGCGTACCTTCGCTGTTTTCGCCTTCGCATTTTGCGCAAGAACGCTATCTCTTGTTCCGTCGCGCCCCTCGGCGCAAGAACGATTCTGCTTCGCAGTCTCGTTCCCGAGGATGCCGACGGAACGCTCACGCAAAGCGAGGATAGGCGCAGCGCAAATCTGTCATCCTCGGGGAGCGGAATGCGCAGCATAACGCTCCT